>NZ_JAGDQK010000044.1:0-51653 GCF_017498755.1 Bacillus sp. XF8
ATTGAGCCCTGTGGAATACAGAATCCAATCCTTATTAGCTGCTTAGAATATTTGTCTAACTTTTTGGGTTCACTTCACTAACCATTAATGAAAGTTGTTTTTTTCATTTAAATTATCTTTATTGATGTAGCGACTAATCCCACTGCTTAATAGTCGGTACCTGCTATATATTAGATTAAACTTTTATAATGCTTTCAGAACAAAACGTGATGTCTTTTATGGCAAACAAGTTTATTTTTATCGTTTTAGGGTATTTACTTTTCTTAGGTTGATGGGCATGGGGCGGTACCCCTATATACAAAAACAGAGGGCAGATATGCATCCCCCTCTTGTGTCCAACCAATATTATTCTTGCTCGTCCATAATTTTCTCAAACGCAGCAGATACTTTTTCAAATTCCTCGTCACTCTCAATGTATGAGAATTCATTATCTTCTTCTACTTTTAAAAAGAAGATATCAATGTCTTCCTCTGTTTCCGTTTGAATGTCTTCTACAAAGCCAACAGCAATGTATTCTGCTCCTTCGACATTCATCGTTCCGAGCACTTCAACTTCCTGCTCCTCATTACTCTCATCGCTAAGGGTAAAAATTTCGCCTACTTCAATTTCTGACATATTCATTCTCCTCCTGTTATACTCTAAAAAATAGAACGTTTAAATCGTATACTTACTAGTATATCTTTCCATAAAAAATCAAATTAATGCGCAAAGAACAACAATTTCTTGCTGCTTCAGCGTAAGAATCCAACTAAAAGGACATCATCTGTGAGTATGAATGAATACATTTTGGGTTCTCGTCACATGCCCATTAACTTAAGAAATGGTTTGCACCAAAAACGAAAAAATGAGTTGAACTCTCATAAATAACTGTAAAATAATAAAATTTTCGTTTTGGGGACATTTCAAAATATTAGCTTGATGGGCATGTGGCGGTACACATAAGTAGCAGGAAATCAAGATCCACTTAACAGAAAAAATATATAAACTATTATCTTACTCGATTCATACACAGTTTATCTTAACTGTACATGAATACTGCCAGTATATTTACCAGTTCATCGTCGTTTGGATTTATGCTCCTATATTGAATATAGTATCCTCTTCGAATTATAGTACGTTTAACAAAAGTCAGCTCTTTTTATTCTTTAATTACATTCTGTCAAATAGATGTCACATGCCCATTTTATAGTAGGGGTATACAGGATTAAACATACACAATATAGGGGATGAATCTATGAAACAATTATTAAAATATATAGTAGTAATTTGCACGTTGACACTTTTATGCTATGCAGCTTATATGAAGCATGAAAAACAAAAGGAAATTGAAAATAATAAATTAGTAATTTGTGAAGTCTCAAAACAGTACGGTATACCAGAATGGATTCTACTTACAATTGCCGATCATGAAACAAAATTTAATCGAAAAGCTGTTGGAGATAATGGGACATCCTTTGGCTTATTTCAGTTACATCGGTGGGGATTAGCACCTGCGCAACTAACAGAAGAGAATTTAAAAGACGCAAAAACGAATGCGACAATAGCAACCTCGCATATGGTGAGTTCCTATAAACGTGGAGTAAACAAAGGATTAACAGAATTAGCGCTTTTGAAATATGTGGCCAATACATCAGGATGGCCTGGGAATTTAGGAGAAGATTGGACAGATAATAATACGAAATACAACGTAGGATTAGAGCAATCTTATGAATTATATAAGAAAGGTTAAAATAAAATCTTACAAATTTCTCAAGTTTTCACCTGTTTATAAACTGAACTTTCTGTTATTTCATTGTATAGTGAAAAGAGTAATAGAAAAATATAAGGGGGGAAGGAGCTTGAAGAAAAAACAGTTTGTAATTGCGCTTTCAGCAATGTTTTCATTAACACTTACATCAGGTATCTCTAGTGTTACTGTACATGCAGAACAAAAAGAAGAGAATTCAAAGAAAGTTAGTTTACCGTTTAACGGGAAAGTACCAGAAACATTAGCTCAATCAACAAAGATTGAGTTGGAAAATGGAATGACGAAGCCAATTTATTCAATTGATGAGGCGATTGTAGAAAATGTATTTGTAGAAACTGAGATTGATAGTGACCGAGATGGGAAAAAGGATCGTGTATCGATAAAGGTAATGCGACCGAAAACAGAACCGGGTGTGAAGATTCCCGTTATTTATGAAATGAGTCCTTACCGTTCGGGAATAAAAGACGTACCAGTTTATAATGTAGATGAAGAATTACACCCTACCGGAGGCAAACCTTATGCAGGGCCAGCTAATCTCGGTTCATACGGAAATTACTATGTTCCTCGTGGATATGCCGTTATTTTAGGAGAAAGCATTGGCACCGGGAAATCAGATGGATGCCCAACAACTGGTGACGAACAAGAAATTCTTGGTACAAAATCTGTCATAGATTGGGTAAATGGAAGAACAAAAGCATTCACAGAAGATGGTAAGGAAATAAAGGCGGATTGGTCTACAGGAAATGTTGGTATGACAGGTGTTTCCTATAATGGTACATTGCCGAATGCGGTTGCAACAACAGGGGTTGAAGGATTAAAAACAATTATTCCGATTGCAGCAATTAGTAGCTGGTATGATTATTACCGTGCAAATGGGGCAGTTGTTGCACCAGGTGGTTACCAAGGTGAAGATGCAGATAATATGGCCGAAGCAGTATTAACAAGAGAGAATCCTGTCATTTGTAAAAAAATTACAAAAGAGCTAACTGATGGACAAGACCGAAAAACAGGAGATTATAATGATTTTTGGGATAAACGTAACTACGTGAAGGATGCCCAAAATATAAAAGCGAGTGTATTTGTTGTACATGGCTTAAATGATTGGAATGTAAAGACAAAACAGTTTGCAGAGTGGTGGAAAGCTCTTGGAGAAAATAATGTTCCGCGTAAAATGTGGTTACATCAAGGAGGACATGGCGGAACATCTAGTAATAACTGGCAGCAAACGCAAAATAAATGGTTCGATTATTGGTTATATGGAATTGAAAACGGGATAATGAATGAACCGATGGTAGATGTACAACGAGAAAATAAAGCGTGGCAAAAATTAAAAAATTGGCCAGACCCTGCAGCAGTTCCGTCTAAAATACGTATGCTTTTAAGTAATAAAGCAGTAGATTTACCACTTAGAATGGGCGCGGTGCAACAAGTATCCTCATTATTAGATGATGCAAAAATAAAATCGAATCAATTGGTAGCAACTCCAGAATTAGAATCACCAAATCGGTTAGTATACGTAATGCCTAAGCTAGAAAAAGAAATGCGAATAAGCGGTACACCGAAAATTTCATTTAAGGGGAATATTGATCGTCCAGTTTCAAATTTAACGGCGCTACTTGTTGATTATGGTGGTGCGAAGCCAGAAATTGTTACGAGAGGATGGATGGATCCGCAAAACTTGAATGGGGAAAAACAATCAACGCCAATTATCCCAGGAAAAGATTACACACTTACATGGGACATGCAGCCAGATGATTATGTATTCCAAGCAGGCCATCAAATAGGAGTCGTATTAATTGCAAGTGATTACGACTATACAATTCGTCCAAAAGCAGGGACGAAACTTACAGTAAAATTAAGTGAATTAACATTACCAATTGTAAAATAGAAGGAAGCCTCCGAATTCGGAGGCTTTTTTTGTACTGAAAAAAGTAGGAGTTTAAAGGAATACTATATTTCTCTAGTATAAATCTTATATTATTTTGAAATAATATAAGATTTATTATATAATATTTTCGTATTAATAATGGATAATCATGATTTTTAAAATGAGGAGAATGGTAATATCTATGAAAGATGTAGATTTTATACTAGAAAGTGACGAAACATTAAAGCCATCTGAACGATTAGTATTATTACTATTAGAAAAACATAGAATTTTATATACAAATGATCTGCTGGCACTATCTAATTTATCATATAAAACATTAACGGATTCATTAACGGAGCTCGTAGTAAAATCATACGTATTAAAAGAAACGGGAAAGGGAAGAAGGCAAAATTGCTATAGGTTAATGTAGGAATTATTGTATCTATAAAAGAATATAAATTTAATCTTTTTCAAATAAAATATAAAAATCATTTTCAGATTTCATTTGAAAAATAAAATTTGATCAGGTACCTATTAACGATTATTTTTATATTAAAACCAGTTAATCATTTTCGCATTTACAAAAAATAGATACGAAATAAAAAAATAAAGTGTAACAAATTCACTAGGGTACGGAGATTTTTTGTTTAGTGCAAAATAAAAATACATAGTATTGCAACCAAAAAGTACACACACGGTTTTACATGAAGAGGCAAGTATGATAGTCTCTTAGGCAATGCCAAATGCTTGTCATTGCAGCGTTATTGGCGTGTGAATCATGCTTGTAGAGGCTCCATGTCAAACCAATATTGCTCTGCATTTTTCGTTGCAATTGTCTGCACTTTTGTTTTGCAGAAAACAGATTTTTTATTTTCATATAAATACAGCAGTGTGTTTTATGGAAAATACAAAAATATATTTTGATTAAATCCTAAACGGTTCATTCTAAAAATGAACCGTTGTTTATTATAAAAATATTTTTTATAGGATAACAAATTAAGAATTAATGAAAACAAAATAGTTATCATAATATTGTTATGTAAACTAAATTGGGTTAAAAAGGAATTTTCTATATTTGATAGAATTATTTCATAGTTAGAAAATGAAACAATTTTATGAAAGAGGGAGATAACGATGAATCCAATTGTAGCAATTACAAATGCTGTAATGAAGGGAGAACAGGAGAATGTAGTTGCATTAATAAATGAAGATCAAAATCTTGTGCATTCTTATAGTGAAGATGGTTGGACGCCTCTTCATTTAGCTGCTTATTTTGGTCATAAAGAAATTGCAAATTTTCTTCTGAAAAAGGGTGCCAATTTACATATAAAAGCGAAGAATCGAAATGAAAATACACCTCTTCAAGCAGCAATTGCAAACAAGAAAATTGAAATGGCTACATTTTTAATAGGGCAAGGAGCGGATGTCAATGCTGTACAGAGCGGCGGTTGGACAGGACTTCATGAGGCGGTATTATTAGGTGATGAAGAGATTGTAGCATTACTTATTGAAAACGGAGCCGATAAAAGTATTAAGAAAAATGATGGTAAAACAGCGTATGATATCGCATTAGAAAAGGGACATCAGCACCTTCTACACCTTGTATAAAGGGAATCAAAATAAAAAATTCATATTTACAAAAGGAAGCGATTATATGATAAACCATTGGAACGTGGGGATTTTTTTATTTAATGAAGTAGAAGTATTAGACTTTGCGGGGCCATTTGAAGTTTTTTCAGTTACAACAGAAATGAATGGAGTTCATTCGTTCACTGTTCATACAGTCAGCCAAGATGGAAATATGATTACAGCAAGAAATGGATTAAAAGTGCAACCGGATTTTAGTATTAAAGATTTACCACCAGTTGATATTTTAATAATTCCGGGTGGATTAGGTGCTAGAGAATATGGAATGAAAAATGAGATTATTATAAATTGGATCAGGCAGCAAATGAAAGAAGTAAAATTAATGGCTTCTGTATGTACTGGAGCATTACTTCTTGCGAAAGCGGGTTTACTTGATTCAAGAAAGGCGACAACACATTGGGCAAGTATTGAAAGATTTCGAGATGAATTTCCAAATGTAGAAGTATTAGAGAATGTAAAGTTCGTTGATGAAGGGCATATTATAACATCTGCGGGGATTTCTGCTGGAATTAATATGTCATTTCATATAGTAAAAAATTTATTAGGTATAGAAATCGCAGAAACAACGGCAAAAAGAATGGAGTATGATATTAAGCTTCGTAATTAGTTTTATATTAAAGTTGTTTCATATAATGTAATAAAAAAAAGATCAGTGACAATGAATTGCTACTGATCTTCTTCATTTAGAGCTCTCGTATATATGTTAACTCTTCTTCTAATAGAAGTGGTCGTACAGAAGCAGCGGTATTTTCGGTTGCTTGATTAGCTGTTTTTGCTCCAGGGATAGCAACAGATACAGCGGGGTGCGAGAGTACATAACGAAGAGCCAATTGTCCTAAAGTTCGTTTAGAATTTGAAAGGGACCTCAATTGTTCAACCTTTTGTAAATCATCTTGAAACCATGTTTCTTTTGGCCAATCTTGTCGTAAATCACCATCAGGGAATGTTGTTTGCTCTGTAAACTTTCCAGTTAGTATCCCCATTTTTAATGGTCCACGAATGACAGTTCCTAAGTTTTGTTCTTGTAAGTAAGGTAATATATCATTTTCAGGTGTCCGGTTCAGTATGCTGTAGTCAAGTTGTACAACATCAATTTCCCCATCTTTATTAAAGTTTTTAATATATTGTAAATCATGTGTAGAAACACCGACAGCTTTAACTTTTCCATCCCGTTTTAAAGTGTCAAATGCGCGAAGGAACGCTTCGGTTTCTTCTTTTTTGTCCCACCAAATATGACAAAAATAAACATCAATGTAATCGGTTTGCAGGCGAAGTAAACTAGTTTCGAATACTGCAATGACTTTTTCTGCTGTGTCGTAGACAGGTTCTCCATTAGGATCGTAGTGATGACCAATTAAACCTCCCTTTGTAGAAAGAACAATATCATTTCGATGTTCTTTTATTGCTTGTGCCACTAATTTTTCACTATGACCTAAACCATATACATCAGCAGTATCAATAAAATTCACTCCGTATTCAATTGCCTTTTTCATTGCTGCGATAGAATGTTTGTCATTTACAGGACCCCATTCATCACCACCAATTGCCCAAGCGCCAAATCCGATTTCAGAAACAGTTAAACCGGTTTTTCCTAATGTGCGGTAATGCATCTCTTTTTCTCCTCCTCCTAAGAAATCCCTAATAAATTATTCAGTGAAAACGCGAATGTGTTTGAGAGATAATTTTGCTTAGATTGGATTAAAAACATAAAACACTAATTTATAGCACAAAACATAAAATTTTCATCTGAAATATAGAGATGTCGTCGAAAGATATCTCTAATTGGTTAATTTATGAGATTTTTTTATAGAGGAGCTTATTTTACGAGAAGAGAATTTAGATTAGTAAGAGTAGATGCCTGTGGGAGTGAAATAAAATGGGTTAGGGGGATTTAAAACATGAGGAAACTCAAGAAAGTAAATGTTCCTAATACACCACACCAGCAAACACAGTCTAATGAATATCGAGTTATGAATAAGAAAAAGTTGCGTCGGTTTATTGTAGTTTTTATTTTTATTTTTTCAGCCACTTTTTATGTTCAATATATCCTTACTAAGCAACAAGAAATGATCGTAAAAAAGCGAGACACGATTAATAATCAGCAAAAGCAATTAATTTCTTTAGAAAAAGATTCACGTTATTTAAAGAGCGAAGTTAAAAATTTGACAGATAATGAAGAAGAAATTTTAAAATTTGCGAGAAAAGAGTATCAATTCTCTAAGCCGAATGAAACTATATTTGTATTACCTAAGTAGATAAGCAGTGCTGAAAAGGAAAACGTCTGTTTAAAAAACAGTTAGCAAATTGAACAGCACCTCCAATTGTTAGACACAACCTAACAATTGGAGGTGCTGTTTTTTTTGACTGCTTTTAAGGGGAAGTGTGTCATAATTGAACAGTTGTAGGTGATATAATTTTCAAAAAGGAGGGGTTATATGAAAAAAGCGAACTTTATATATGAACTAGAAAAACGAATTGAAAGTATAAACGGAGATGTAAGCGTCATGATACAAGGGGAAATTGTGTATCGATACAACGAACAATTTGTGCATCCATCAGCTAGCCTTATTAAGTTACCTATTCTTTCATGTGCTATAGAAAACATGAAGGATGGAGCCTTAAATCCATATGAACTAATTCCTGTTTCATCTCTAAAAAAAGCTGGAGGAAGTGGTATTGTTGCTTCGTTACATACACCCAATATAACGATACAAGATCTCATTACATTGATGATTGCAGTTTCTGATAACGCTGCGACAAATTGGCTTATAAATAAGTTAAAAATGAATCACATTCAAAAACATATTGATTCACTGCAGCTAAATGGAACGAAACTACAACGATATATGATGCAAGCACATAAAGAAACGGGAAAGGATAATTTTACAACAGCTGAAGATATTGTATCTCTACTAATGCATTATGAAAACGAAGAACAATTTTATAACCCACTTGAGAAGCAACAATTTACCTATAAATTATGTGGGAAGTTAGAAGGAATTGAGGGATTAGAACTAGCAAGTAAAACAGGAGAACTGCAAACTGTTACACATGATGCGGCACGATTGAAAATAAATAACCAAACGGTATATATAGCTGTTTTAAGTTCAAATGTTGAATGTGTAAGTTATACAAATTATATATTTTCAGAGATTGGGCATTTAATTGTACAATATCTACTAAAATAAATATTGTTAAAATTCTGTCAATTGTATATAATATGTAGTAAGAGGATACATTCCTTAACTAACGATGAGTCTTCAGCTTATTCGCCTGTTAAGAAAACCGTTATTCTTGTATAAGAAAGGAAGATTTATGTGTACGCTTCTAATACGATTTATATCGTAGGGGACGCAAAAGCACCTCAAAACAATCCAATTACAGAAAAATTTAAAAGCTACTTTGTTGCATTTGTTGTGGAAAAAGATACAGGGAAAATTGTGGATGCGGATTGTTCAGCAACTATTTCATTAACTGCCCAATTTGTAAAACATTTATTTCTACATAGAAATATAAATGACGCGCAATTAGTAGAAGAAATTAAAAATCGTTATTTCGGATCATCTCAAAAAGCATTGCTTGTAGCATTAAAGGATGCACAAAAAAAATATAATCAAATTGCTGCTTTGTCTACACATTCATAGACAAAATCCAGCCATAAGATCCATTCTTATGGCTGGATTTTTTTATTGGACAGAAAGGATGAATGAAATGAAAATCATGGATCTAACCGTAAAACGTCGCTATATCAAGCTTCATACACCATTTAAAACAGCTTTGCGAACTGTAACCGAAATTGAAAGTATTGCTGTTTTTATTCACACAGATGAAGGGATTGTAGGAAAAGGCGCTGGGGCTGCGACTCCGGTTATTACCGGGGATTTTGCGAGTGGAATGGAAGAAGCTATTTTAGGACCAATCCGCTCTGTATTAATCGGGAAAGATTTGCAGCAATTTCAAATATTGTTGTTACAGATTCAAATGAGCTGTGTAGGAAATACGAGTGCGAAGGCAGCAGTAGATATTGCTTTATATGATGTGTATTGTCAGTTTCATAATGTTCCGTTATATGCGTTATTAGGTGGAAAGAAAGAGATTCAAACAGACATTACAGTAAGTGTTGATGAACCTTTATTAATGGCGAAAGAAGCAAAAAAACATGTGGAAAAAGGATTTTCCACATTGAAAATTAAAGTTGGTAAATCAACAGATTTAGATTTAAAACGCATTGAAGCAATCAGAAATATTGTACCAAAGGATGTTACTTTACGATTAGATGCAAATCAAGGCTGGAGTCCGAAAGAAGCAGTGTCGATTATTCGAGAAATGGAACATAGGAATTTAAATATAGAATTTGTGGAACAGCCCGTTCATGCGAAAGATTGGGAAGGGATGAAATATGTAAAAGATCATGTGCAAACACCAATTATGGCTGACGAAAGTGTTTTCTCAGCGCAGGACGCTTTAAAGCTTGTTCAAGGTCAATACGCGGATTTATTAAATATTAAATTAATGAAATGTGGCGGGATACGAGAAGCATGGAAGATTGCCGATATTGCCGGTGCTGCCGGTGTAAAGTGTATGGTTGGTAGCATGATGGAATCATCGCTTTCTGTGGCAGCAATTGCACACGTAGCAGCCGCTCATCCAAATATTCACTACTTTGACCTGGATGCTCCTTTATGGTTAATGGAAGAGCCGAGCGGAATCACATATAACGGACCAAAGGTAAACCTGCATCATGCAGTGAATATAAAATAAAGTTTCAGTGGAAATGTTGTCTTAGAAGTCACGTTCTGTTTGAACAGGGAGAAATATTAATAGAAGGAGGATGTGTTTATGAAAAAACTCACTACTGTGTTTTTTAGTTGTTTATTAGTATTTTCATCTTTTTCTGTTGCGAATGCTGAAGAGGTAAAAAGTAATCAAGCGTATGTAGATGTGGCGGCTGCAACATTATGGACTGGTCCAAATTTGCTTCGCCCAATTGATGAGCCAAGTGCGACGAATCCTGTTGATCTATGGAAATGGACGAAATCGATGACGCTCGATGAAAAGCTTTGGTTAACAAGTACAAATAAATTAGAAACGCAAGCTTTATTGGGGCAGGAAGTAACAATCATTGATCGGCAAGGTGAATGGGCAAAAGTAGTTGTTCATGGTCAGCCAACGCCAAGAAATGAAGCGGGTTATCCAGGATGGATGCCAGTGAAACAGCTAACCTATAATCAAGAATTTGCAAAGAAAAAGGAGCAACCATTCGTTCTTATTACAAAACCGACAGCTATTTTATACATTAATCCATCTGATAAATATAAATCTTTAGAGGTTAGTTATAATACACGCTTACCACTAATAAGTGAAGATAGTATGTCGTATCGTGTATTATTACCAAACGGAAAAAAAGCATGGTTACGGAAAAATGATGGAAAGGTTTATAAATCGCAAAATGACATTCCTGTTCCAACGGGTGATGATTTAGTGAATACTGGGAAGTTATTTTTAGGATTGCCGTATATTTGGGCTGGAACAAGTGGTTTTGGCTTTGATTGTTCTGGTTTTACACATACAATTTACAAATCGCATGGTATTACAATCCCACGTGACTCTGGTCCACAATCAAAAGCAGGTATTGCTGTTGAAAGAGAAAACTTACAAAAAGGTGATTTATTATTTTTTGCTTACAATCAAGGAAAAGGAAGTGTTCATCACGTAGGAATGTATATAGGGGATGGGAAAATGATACATTCTCCAAATGCAGCGAAAACAGTTGAAATTATACCAGTAGATACACCAGGTTACATTGAAGAATATGCAGGTGCACGTCGTTATTTACCTTAATAAAAATAGATTAATAGAAAAATAAAAGGGGGTTTTTGAATGAAAAAGGTTGTTCGTTTTTCATTAGTTAGTACGTTACTTCTTTCTTCATTTTTAGCTGGTTGTGGAAATGAAAAGACTACTACAAAACCAAAAGAAGAGAAGAAAGTATTGCAGTTAACAGAGACAGGAGAAATTCCATCATTAAATTCCTTAAAAGTAACAGACGCTGTTTCATTTAACGTATTAAATAACGTAATGGAAGGATTATTTAGACTTTCAAAAAACGATGAAATCATTCCTGGAATTGCCCAAAAGCATGAGATTAGTAAAGATGGGAAAACATATACATTTTATTTGCGTGATGCGAAATGGTCTAACGGTGATCCTGTAACAGCTCATGATTTTGTATATGCTTGGAAGCAACTTGTTAATCCAGAAACGGGCTCTGAATATGCATATATCATGTATGACGTGAAAAATGCAGAAAAAATAAACAAGAAGCAAATCGGATTGGATGAATTAGGAGTAAAGGCTCAAGATGATAAAACGTTTACTGTAGAGTTAGAACATCCTGTCCCTTATTTTACAAAATTACTTTGTTTACCATCCTTTTATCCAATTAATGAGAAGTATATGAAAAAACAAGGAGATAAATATGGTTTAGAAGCGAATAAGACGCTATATAATGGACCATTTACATTATCAGAATGGAAGCATGAAGCGAGTTTTACTATGAAGAAAAACGATCAATATTGGGATGAAAAAGAAGTGAAGTTAGATGAAGTAAACTACCAAATTGTTAAAGAAATTTCGACGGTAGTAAATTTATATCAAACAGATAAAATTGATCGTGCTGTTATTTCAACAGAATTTGTTGATAAATATAAAAACGATAAGGAATTGAAACAGTATACAGATCCTGTGATGTATTTCTTCCGCTTTAATGAAAATGTCCCAATTCTTAAAAATAAAAATGCCCGCCTTGCACTAAGTATGGCTTTTGATAAAAAGGGACTAGCAACTTCATTTTTAAATGATGGATCAGTACCTGCAAATTACTATGTTCCAAATGGCTTTTTAAAAGGGCCGGATAAAAAAGATTTCAGGGAGACTGGGGCAGAGTTTAATAAAACGAATGTGAACAAGGCAAAGGAATATTGGGAAAAAGCTAAACAAGAAACAGGAACAAATGAAGTTACGTTAGAAATGCTAAACTATGATTTAGAAAACTTTAAAAAAGTAGGAGAATATATTAAAGAACAATTAGAGAAGAACTTACCAGGATTGACGATAAATGTGAAACTACAACCACACTCTCAAAAACTAGCGTTAGAGAAAAAGAAAGAATATGAAATGTCATTATCACGTTGGTTGCCGGATTATCCAGATCCGATGACTTACTTAGAAGTCTTTATTTCAGAAAGTGGTGTCAATAATACTGGTTATGCAAATCCAGAATATGATGCATTAATTAAAAAGACAAAAATGGAGCTAGGAAATGATGAAAAGGCACGCTGGAAAGCGATGCAAGATGCAGAAAAAATGTTGCTTGATGATGCGGTAATTGCACCAGTGTTCCAGCGCGGATTATCTTACTTGCAAAAACCATATGTTACAGATTTATATGTACATCAATTTGGACCTGCAACTAGCTTGAAATGGGCGGATGTGAAAAAATAAAATAGAATACAAAAAACAGACTGTACTTGAACAACAGTCTGTTTTTTGTATGTAAAGGTATCTTCAAAATTAAAAACTTCCTTTTAAACATTTAATTATGTTTGATTAAAAATAAAGTCTTTTAACATTAAACCATATAACTAAATGTTATTCTGTATTTTGTAGGGAGAAATATTAAGCTTCTTTTATCAATTTATATGGAATAACTTTTTCAAAAGTTTAGATTAAATTTACTCAATTTTAGGTTATACATTTTTTATACAGAGTAGCATCTACAAAATGAGAACTTATTACAATGAATTAATAGGTTGATAATGATCCTTTAGTTTGTACATACTATACCAAATAGGAAGTTTATTTGAAAATCAATATCATTGTTAATTAGATGACTCATTCAAATGTTAATTATTGGAATGGAGTATCTCCTCAGACACCTATTTGCTATGTGGTTTTTAAATAAACAATAGAGTTTAACTTTGTTTTATTCGATCTTAAGAATGACTTTTAAATCAAGATGGGACAGAAATTTCGAATAGGAGATCTAACTATGGGGAACTTATCTATGTGTCAACATTTATTTTATGAAATGTATAGAGATGGAAATGGACGATTTATAAAATTTCTTTGGTTAATTGAAATAGTAAGGAGTGAAATGAATGAAGTATGAAGCAATATATACTGTTGAAGTTTCCGTAGGTAGTGAATTAGTAGTAAAGCACGATATTAAGGCTCAAGGTATTGAAGAAGTCATTAGAGAACTTTCAAAAAAATATTCAGATAGAGATGAAAATTTGTTGGATAATATGGAGAGATAAGGACTTTGTATAAAAAATACAATGCTTTTGAAATATGAGGGTAGAATGAATAGGCTTTTTCAAGGAGGATAAAGAATGACATGTCACGATAGTGAAAACCGGATAGAAGAGCAGAAAGATTTAAAATGGTGGCAGCTATCGCTTATTGGGATTGGTTGTACAATAGGAACTGGCTTTTTTTTAGGATCAAGCATAGGAATTAAGCTAGGTGGACCTTCAATTGTATTCATGCTTATTTTGTCAGGATTTACCACGTATATTGTATTTGAGGCTTTAGCAAAAATGACAATAGCAGATCCACAAAAAGGTTCCTTTCGTACATACTCTCGAAAAGCATTCGGACATTGGGCAGGATTTTGTCATGGATGGACATACTGGTCCTCAGAACTATTAATCATGGGTAGTCAATTAAGTGCATTAGGGATATTTTCTCGATATTGGTTTCCTAATATCCCTCTTTGGATATTTATTTCTATTTATGGGGTAGCTGCTTTAGTGGTCATTTTCATTGGTATTAAAGCTTTTGAACGTTTGGAAAATTGGATTGCAATAATAAAGGTCATAGCCATTATAGGATTTATAATAATAGCAATCATGGTCATCTTTGGAGTGATTCATGGTGGTTTTCATAAACCACAGTTTCCTAAAAATATAAAAGAACTTTCCCCAAAAGGTTTACAAGGTTCTTGGTCCTCTCTTATTTATGCTTTTTATGCATTTGGTGGTATTGAAATTATGGGTTTGATGGCAACAAGGCTTAAAGAGCCTAAAGATTCAACTAAGTCAGGTAAGGTAATGTTGTTACTCTTAACAATTATTTATATATTATCTATAGGGTTAGCTATAATTATAGTTCCACTTCATTATTTTAATATGAAAGAGAGCCCATTTGTAGTCGCTTTACAGGACTACAATTTACCGTACATTCCATTCGTTTTCAATATAATCTTAATTTTAGCGGGATTTTCGACATTGGTAGGCTCATTGTTTGCGGTAAATAGTGTATTGATAAATCTAGCTGAAGAAGGAGACGCACCAGCTTTATTTGCAAAAAAAGGGAAAAGAAATATCTCTTTCCCGGCTTTAATACTTATAGTAATAGGACTAGGAGCTTCTATTATTACAGCCTTATTGCTTCCTAAAAGTATATATGAGTACATAACAACCGCGGCTAGTTTAATGCTGTTGTATACTTGGGTTTTAATTCTTCTTTCTTTTAGGAAGTTAATGGATCCTAAAGGTTGGGAGCATCTCAAAAACATAATAGGTCTAACAATTATTGCATTGGCTATAAGCGGAACAATATTTCAAAAAAAAATTCGGTTAGGTTTTTTGGTCAGTTTTTTGTTCCTAGGTATTATCATAGGAGTGACAGTTATTATGCATTTTTTATGGAAGAAGAAGGAAACTGTCTAGTATGAAAGAAATAACAAGAAAAGATTTTGAATTTTGCAACTGTGGTGATCGATCCTCCATTCCAAAGTAATGATTTTATTGAAGGAAATTTATAAGTTAAGAGAGCATAGTTATACTCAAATGTTACGTTTCATACATATGTATCGATTCTTTATGATTTAAATTATTCTATATTATTAGTTACTGAAAAATGATCTGGCATGTTTGAAATCCAAAGTATATCCCATAAATAATGAGCGATATTCCAGATATAACTGTAATTAGAGATAACATACGTACATTTAACATTTTACGGAATATACTAGAAGTACTTGCCATGGTAATATCCCATAAAAAGATACCTAAAATGATACCCAAGCTGTATACCCAAAGCTGTTCTTTACTATAAGAGGTAGCAGCTTTTGCTAATATAGAACCGAAAATTCCAAGCCAAAATAGAATGGTTAATGGATTGGATAAGGACATAAAGAAGCCAGAAAAAAAAGTTCTAATAATTGAATCCTCACTTTTCCTGCTTGTAATATTAATTTGATTTGCACCTTTTAAACTTTCTATACCTGTATAAATCAAAACAAAGGCTCCGAAAGACCATAGGAAAAGTTTTATGACATCTTTTTCAAGAAAATGAATTACACCAAAATAAATAAGTATCATATACAAAATATCTGCTATTAAGGCACCTATTCCTAGAATCCATGCATGAAAAAAGCCACTTCTAATACCTTTTTCAAATTGTGCAGCATTAATAGGCCCAATAGGAGCAGATAATGATAAACCTAAGAAAACATAACTTAAAAATATGCTCACTTATAACAAGCTCCTCCCACTAAATTTTATCTATACTAAATCTATTCAGTAGTTAATGTTTGTACAACTAAATAATAAATGTTTTAATCTTGAAACCTTTATTATTTGTTGCTTTTCCATATAGAAATACATCAATTATGTATTGTCTATTTAAAGTGAACATAGCAAATTATTTTGATATGCATTTAGTAATATTTTCATATTAAAATAATTTGCTAAAATCAGAAATTAATCCTCCTAATGAAAAAAAGGTTTTATTACTTATAACTTATTCTTATGCAAAAATTTTATTATTCGGGAAAACGGGCACTTTGATGGAATTGTTTCGTCATCACGCAAAAAATATTGCTGCCATTCGTAATTTTCTTTTTGACCATAACTTTTAAGTGAAGGATGAACTGGAGCTGTGTCATAGGTAGTCAAACGTTGACGAATTAAGTTTTTAAGTTTCTGACTGCGTTTGTGAGACTCCATAATTCCTTGTAAGACCCATCGAGGGGTTATAGCAAGCATCATACATGGAAAATGTCTACTTTGTCTTTTGACATGGGCAGGAGTAGCACAATAAACAAAATATGATTCATTATGGAAACAAAACTCCCATGTGTTTTCCATAGGGTCATTTGGAATATGATTAGGCCATTCCTTCTCGTCCAATTTGCTAGTTTGATTAAGAATAGACCAATAAACATGTTCAAATTTTTTAACTGTAGCTTCTTCGGCAAGTTCCTTTGGTGTTTCAATAAAAACAATAAGAGAAGCGTATTTACCTGTGCCTTTAGAGCATTCTGTGTATGTCTTAAGTAACTTAGCTAACTTTTTGCTAGCATTTGGCTTTCTAGGATCACCTATAAATCCATATCTGAGGTGGTTGGATGTAAAACCATGTTGTGCAGGGATACAAGGAAAAGGCCTATCTTTATCGGTCATTTTTAAAACGAAAGAATGGAAAGCATGTTGTTGCCACTTTGGAAGATTAGTAATGTCCCTTTGTAGAGAAACTTTATCGTAAAGTGTAATCATGTTTTATTCCCTCCATAAGCAATAATATATAGGGTATTAATTATTAAAGAATAGGTGACTGACTAGATAACAGTCTTGTGCCTTTATAACCTGCTACAATAATTGGATATGGTTAGTATTTCTTCAGAAGTTGCTGTTTTTGCTCATGATATACACTTTTGCTATTCCATAAAATTTGAAAAGTATAAAAAACATGACGGTACAATGTTCCCATTAATTCTTTTTTACTAATATGTTTTTAAGGTAATAAGAAAGGGTGTATCGTTATGAGTGAATTTAAGGATGGGAAAATCCGCTTTATAGATTGCAAAGGAAAGGAGATAATTTTGAAGATTAAAACAAAGAATGTAAAGGAAAAGTGAAAGGGAGGTAAGTATATTTTCATATCATTTATGTTCAAATAAATTGCTTAATTATCTTATCAAAATTAAACTACCTGTAAGTTTCTTTTATAAAATTAACTTCAGAAGAATAGGAGGGGCCCTACAAAGGCGGTTATGTTAAAATGAGAATCCATAAAGTGATAGTATGATTTTCTATTGATAAAAATAAAGCTATTAAGTAAGAGTATTAATTTTTTACTTAATAGCTTCTTGCTGTTTTCTTAGCTTAATCCTGTTTTGAGCGAAATGATAATAGACTCAAATTCAAAATACAGCCAAATGAAAAATCCATATCTTGCAACCCTGGACTGTGTTTATTGGGTATTTATGGAAGTTTAGAGGGGCAGGAAAACCTTTTGGTGGCTCTGTTACACTTCATGTTCGTTTGTTTCTACTTGGTGATGCACCTTGGAATATTTCTCCCATTCTTGTTGAATCTAATCTAAAATTGAACTGAGCATTATGGAAGTCCATTTCTATATACTTTCTACACTCTGGGTATTTATTAATGTCGTAGTTTGGTACCGGGAATAGTTTTCCCCATTCAACTCCTAAGGTCTCTAAGGCTTTCGCAAATGCATTTTGGTGTGCAACTTGGTGCAGACGCAACAATCGATCTGTTGGTGGTGAAATTACAAAACGTCTAGTATCATTAGCTGAACAACAACTTGGCGGTAGAGTTACTCGCTAATCATATATAATACATGGACATAAAGGAGAGACTATTCGCCTCTCCTTTTTAAATTCGAAAAAGTTATTGGGTATAATAACTAACAATATACAAGTTGCATTTTAAAATTTCATTATAATAATAACTCAAAGTATATCTTTCGTAATTTTTCTCATTAAATCAGCCTCGGCTCACCTGTAAAAGATATTCATCCAAACCTTTGGGTATTAATAAATAAAGTATGCAGCAGTGATAGATTTCTTTTACTTTATTGTATTTGTCGGCACTTTTAGTAATACAGAAAGTAAACACTGATAAAAAATTTAATCTAAAAGATTTTATAAACCCTTGAACGAATGATGGCCAGAGAGGTAGGGAATATTACTAAATATAAAAGGAGGGAAAAACATGAAGAAAAAAATATCATCTATATTAGGTACTTTATTATTAGCTTTTATGGTTTTAGGTACAAATGTTCATGCTGAATACAATGACAATAACATCGATAGAGTTAATAATAATGATATTACAACTCGAGTTAATGACAATAACATGAATAGAGTTAATAATGATATCAGAACTCGGAATGTAAATACAACAAATGACTTGAATAATGCTCGAGATAATGATAATAATTGGGCATGGCTTGGTTTATTAGGGTTGGCAGGATTATTTGGTCTTAGAAGAAGAGAAAAAGAAACACGTTAATGTAGAAGAAAATATTTAAATTTAAAGTATGCTTATTTATCAAAAGAATGGAAAAGAAGAAATATAAGTCGCCTTTAATAAGGCGATTTTTTAATTTCTCAAAAACATTAAGAATTACGCAGAGGGGCATATTATTAATATTGAAGAAATATAAAAAAGTGCCAGCAAGTTTGCAAATGAACTTGCTAACACCATAAATAAGAAGAAATGAAATATCGCTGATATACTCTTAATTTTATATTAGATTTGCAATAAAAAATAACAAGAAATAATTATGAATGAATCAACATTTAAAGGAGGAAAATAAATAAGAGATTTATAGAATGGAGTATTTGACAGGATAAAGGAGAAGAAAAAGAATGATGAAGTGTTGTAAACAAGGGTTAGAATTATTAGTAGACATGCAATATCGAGGTAATAAGAGAATGAGTATAAGCGGTTCTATTATGTATAAAAGAAAGTGGTTCAACAAATGAAGATGAAACATGCTTTTGGCCCAATCATTTTGTATGTATAATCTTTATGGTTATATCGCTTATTCCATCTAAACATTTCGTTTCACTCATTAGTAATGAAAAGGTAGAAGATGCGGCGACTTCATTACAAAAAGAGAAGTTACAAGGTATTTTCTTGCAACAAAAAATGTTAGAGAATTCGAAGTATTTACCGATGTATGGTTCATCTGAATTTTCCCGGATGGATGCATATCATCCGTCTAACTATTTTAACGTAAAGCCTGAAGGGTTTACGCCATTTCTAGTAGGGACTGGTGGGACGCAGAGTCTCGCTCATATTTTAAATGTGACTTCCACAGGATCAATTAGAAGGGAAAAAAGTAGTATCTATTCTTTCACAACAATGGTTTACCAAGCAGGGTGTAAATGAAGGGAATTTTAGTAGCAACTTTTCAAAACAGCAAACAAATCATTTTATTTTTAATGATGAAATAAATCCTGAAATGAAAAAGAAAATCGCGGATTGGTTATTAGATTTTAAAGTTGTCCACAACGATTTTATATTAAAAAATTCATTAGAAGGTATTGTATATAATGATACAATTCATAAGATAAAAGCAGGAGTATTTAAGCCGGTTGCCTATATAAACCGAAACTTTGCGGATCATAAAGGTTTAGTGAAATCTATATTTAATATAAAGCCAAAAAAAGAACAAAGAAATATGGAATTACGTTCACTTTCTTGGGAAGAAACAAGAAGACATGCTGAACAAGTTGGGAAAATGGAGTCTACATCAAATACATTTGAAATTGATAACCTTATTAGCCGATACGATACTAGGAAACGCTCAAATTATATTAGAGAAATAGCTAGCTTACCATTAAAAGAACATACTTACTTTTTGGAAAAAGATGGGTTGACCATAAAAAAATAGGACAAAATTGCTCCTGTTTTTTTATGGTCGTATAGAGAAATGGTAAAGCTATTCTCAATATTGATACGATCTGTTATTAATAATAACAATTATGGATAATTCCAAATAAATTTTTCTAACATATGTCATCCTAATATTGGAAAGAGATGTGTATTGATAATTCTATGTTTAATGTATGAAAAATTTATCTGTAGCCTTTGTATTACGAGTATTAATTATTGATTGTTATTAGTGTTATTTCCATTATTTCCATTTTGTCTTTCATCTTGCTCTTTTTGTTCAGAAGGTTCTTCTGTTGGATCTGGTTCTTGTTCATCCACACCATTATTGCAACCAAATAATAATCCTGTCGATAAAACTGTAGCCATTAGAGCAAATAAATACTTTTTCTTTTTCATGGAATGTTTCCTCCTTTTTATCAGACTGCCATTAATATTTACTTGGAAAGAGGATACTATGTAGAATTCAGCTTTACTTTTTTTTCCATTATATCTAGAGGTATCTTATTTGGTTTGGTAAAATCAATAAAATTTATCACAAAGTGGTTAGAAGGAGATGCGTTATGCATTCAAACTTTTGATTGTACAATATAGTTAATAGTAGCTTTGGATCGTTGACTATACTTTTGTGTAATGAAAAATAGGAGCATTTTATGCTCCTATTTTATGTCAAGATGCTGTAAGAATAAAGTGGCTGAAACATAACGTTTCGCTAACATTTGTACATATGCGGTATGGACAGAAAGGGTTGCGATAATAATCGCATTACGAATAGCTTCTCGTTGTTCATTGTTGATTTGGTCAAATTTACTTGCGATTTTATCCGCTTTTTCTTTTACAGTATTTTCAATTGTATGAATGGTATCAGTCGCGTTTAATTGTAAACAGCCGCCTTGATTCAGCTCTTCAAATAAAGAGGAATAAGCGACGTATAAATGAACAGGATTGATTAAATCATCACTACGATCGGCTGGGTCATTTACAATAAGTCTTAATAACTTACGTATAGATTCAAAGTCCAGTGCGGTTTTTAAATCTTCTACAATAAATAGTAATGCTGCTTGTTCAATTGAGTATTTTTTTCCTTTTTGTGGTGAACCAATCATTTCTTTTATATCTCGTTTTACCCAGTTTTGCATAGCTGTTACAGAAAAACTGGTATTTTCAATTTGATTACCAAGCGCAACAATCTCATTTAAAGAAAAACCGATATCTGTGTCTTCAATTTTAATCAGCTTTTCAAAAATAGGTGAAAGAGCGGTTGTAATAAACGCTGTAACACTTTGGCCGCACTCAATATCTTTTTTATGTGACTTTGCCCAAGCTTCTTGTAAAATAACGAGAGGTTTTTTTGCATTCCATCCTCTAAGAGATAGAAGGAGCGTCGCCATTTCGTTTCGTGTGAGATGAAATGTTTCCATCTTTTCACCTCCAAAATTTAAAAAGTTCTTATGACCATATAATATGTTTTGTTGCTTGTAAAGTCAATTCTGTTTTTCTTTATTTTTCCTGTTTATTTATATTGTTAATAAAGTTAAGTAAATAATACTTGCTTATTATAGAAAAAGTTCATATAATAAGTTCATAAGAACTTTTTATTTAAGTTTAAAATAAATCTATCATTCTTATTTTAAAGAAAGATAGATTTAACATATATCTATAGTAAAAGGAGAATGAATATAATATGTTGAAAAAACTCGTTACAGTAATGACCGCATTAATGGTTGTTTTTGGGGCTAGCAGCTTTGTATTCGTAGATCATGCAGCAGCGAAAAGTTACAAATCTGGTAAAAAATCATTTACACCAAGTTCAGGTCAAAAGTCAAAAGTTGATTTAAACAAAAAAGATTCCAATGTGAATGCACAGAAAACAAATCCTGATACAAAAACAAAAGCATCAAACACAGCACCAAAGAGTAATAAAGGAAGCTTTATGAAAGGTTTATTACTTGGTGGTCTTGGTGGCTTACTAATGGGAAGCTTATTCGCAAACATGGGAGCACTTGGTTCTGTATTAGCATTCATGGTAAACATGTTAGTAATGGCTGGTATCGTAATGTTAGCGGTTCGAGCATTTAAATATTTCAAAAACCAACGTAAGAAACAGGCGGAAGAAGCAGCATGGAGACGATAAAAATTTCGGAACAAGAGCTGATAAACGCACTGTGTGTATATATCGCAGAAAAGCGTCATGTTGGACCAGAAGCGGTATTAGTTGAACTGATGTATGATGATGACTATGGTTTTTCTGCTGAAGTAGAAGTAAATGGTCGTGAGCAAATTTTAATTCAAGCAAATTTAATTGAAGCACTTCGCTTATGGCTTGATAGGGAATACAATGTCAATCCGTTCGCAGCAAGATTACAGCTTGAGTTAGATGATGAAGAAGGTATTACCGCACTAGCGAATTTAAATAACTCGGATGAGTAGTGAAAAGGAGCTGTTGAGAGTAATCTCGACAGCTCTTTTTAGTATGCGCATTTTTAAATGGTGTAAGGATAGAAGTCAACGGTTCGAAAAAAACAATGACTAATAAGATGTTATAGAATACAATGCTTGTTTTTGTAAACACTAAGTTTCGTACATAGTTCAAGTAACGGAGGGAATACGATGG
Source organism: Bacillus sp. XF8 (assembly GCF_017498755.1). Classification (NCBI taxonomy): domain Bacteria; kingdom Bacillati; phylum Bacillota; class Bacilli; order Caryophanales; family Bacillaceae; genus Bacillus; species Bacillus sp. XF8. The sequence goes on from NZ_JAGDQK010000044.1 coordinate 22,593, forward strand.
AATATCAACAACATGGTTCTACAAATGATACATTACTTCATTTTAAAGAAGGTCTTGGAAAATTCACACAGCAAATCCCTGAAATTGCAGAAGCGTATAATGCATTTACACAAGCTTGTTTTCAAGAGGGAGCCTTAACGAAACGCGAAAAGCAGCTTATTGCACTAGGTATTAGTTTAGCGACGCAAGATGAATATTGTACGATTTATCATACAAAAGGGTGTATTGATCAAGGATGCTCTGATAAAGAAGTTTTAGAAGCATGTGGTGTTTCGGCAGCGTTTGCTGGTGGAGCTGCGATGAGTCAAGCAGTAACTTTAGTACAGGAGTGTATGGTAGAACTCAAAAGTCAGAATCATTAAATGAAAGAGGTATCTTCTTAAAAATAGATTTTTTCATTTTTAAGGAGAGCCTTTTTATTTTTTTAGATATACAAACTTGAAGTATTAGAACTTTCCATTACGGTATAAGTAAAATTCTTCCGCTTGTTTTTCTTTGTTCAACGGCTTCATGAGCGAGGGGAGCGTCTACGAGTGAATAAGTGCGATCGATTTGTATTGAAAGCTTACCATTTTGTATCCATGTAACGAAATCTTGAATATATTGAGACCAATTTTTCATGTAAGGAAGACCGTTCGTTCTTGTTATAAAGAGGGAACCTTTTTCTTGAAGGGTCATTAAATCGAATGGGGGTACATAGCCACTAGATTGCCCATAACTTATAAAATATCCATCAAGAGAAAGACTATTTAGATTTGCTTCAAATGTATCTTTTCCAACGCCATCGTAAACGACATATACTCCTTGGCCGTTAGTAATTCGTTTCACTTCTTTCGCAATATCAGATTGCGTGGAAATGATTACTTCATCAGCACCAGCTGCAGTTACATATTGAGCTTTTTATTGCTTTGATGTAACACCAATGACGCGGCCACCACGAATTTTTGCCATTTGGCATAGAAAAAGTCCAATTCCACCAGCTGCTGCTTGAACCAAACACCAGTCATCTTTTTTTATAGGATAGGCGTGATGTGTAAAGGCCCAAGCTAGAAATCCTTGAATTTTAGATTTTTAAGTATATATAAACACCTTATGAATTTGAGAAAGTTTAAAAACGGTTCTATGGACAAGTTCCCTTGATCTATAAATGATGTAGAGAAGATGACTAGGCAACTGGATGTTTTCATCTGCATTCAACATAAGAAAGGGGACAAAATGATGAAAAGGAAAAGTAAACACTTTCAAGTTTTTCAAAAGGCTATGCTAAGTTGCGGGGTATTATTTACGGGAGTATTTACATTTGGTTTTACAGAAAAAGCTTCAGCGCACGGATATGTAGAATCGCCAGCCAGTCGCTCTTATTTATGTAAACAAGGAGTGAATACAAACTGTGGGCCAATTCAATATGAGCCTCAAAGTGTAGAAGGACCTGGTTCATTTCCTCAGCTTGGACCATCTGACGGACAAATCGCGGGAGCGGGACATTTCCCAGATTTAGATGTGCAAACGGTTGATAGATGGAAGAAGGTGACATTAAGTGGTGGAAAAAATACATTTCAATGGAAATTAACGGCACCACATAGCACAAAAGAATGGAAATACTATATTACGAAAAAAGATTGGGATCCTAATAAACCATTGAGTCGTTCTGATTTAGATTTAGTTCCTTTTTATGTAAAGAATGATGGGGGAATCAGGCCAGGGACAACAGTTATTCATGAGGCCAACGTACCTACTGATCGAAATGGATACCATCTTATTTTAGCTGTTTGGGAAATTGCTGATACTGGAAATGCTTTTTATCAGGTGATTGATGTGAATCTTGTAAATAATGGTGTGACTGATTCGGCGCATCAATCTTCATATCTTGATTTACCTTCTTCGCATCTATTTTTAGGTCAACAGTAAATAAGGAAAGGTCATTCATTGTATAGAGTGAATGACCTTTTTGTTAATAAAAGTATAAAACTAGGAAAGAGATTGAATAAAAGAGTCTAGTACAGTATTAAATCGCTCTGTTTCTTCTAAAAATGGGCAGTGACAGCTGTTCTCAAAAATAACGAGTTTGGAATTATGAATATGTTCATGCAAATGTTCTCCTGCGGAAACCGGGATTAATTTTTCTTCTCTTCCAAAACAAAGCAAAGTTGGTTTTGTGATTGTCTTTAACTCTTCACGGTAATCAACAATAGATTGATCAAACAATATAGCGCTCGCAATAGATGCCGGAACTTTTGTGACTTCCTCAAGCATCCAAGTTGAATCTTCTATGGAAAGTGGATTTTTAAACATGAGAGGAATAAAGCCTTTTAGAAACTCAGTTTGATTTGTTTGAATCTCTCTCATGAAATGAATTAGCGTCGGAAAATCAAAGGCACCAATAGGGAAATCAGGCCATTTAAAATCTGATGCCAGTTCATCTACGATTACAGAACCTTGTATATTTTTTTCTCCGAATTGCTTTATATATTCCCATACAACAAATGCCCCCATTGACCAGCCTACTAAGATAACATTTTTTAAAGATAAACGCTCTATAAAAACGTGTACATCATGGGCATAGTTTGTAATTGTATGTCCATTTTCAATATGAGGAGAGCGCCCGTGACTTCGTAAATCAATTGAAATCGCACGATATTTTTCACTGAAATAAGGGATTTGCTTATGAAAAAAACGGCTGCTCATCCAAACTCCGTGAATAAAAAGAACGGGAGTACCTTTTCCTTGGTCTTCGTAGTATAAGTCCACACCATTTTCAAGCTTTATAATAGGCATAATGGAAAACCTCCTTTTAATAAATGGTCTTTTAATGATTTTATTCCGCTTTTCAAACTTTTTTCCTCTTATATAGGAGAAGTAAGGTGTTTTTTTGTGTAAATATAATAGAAACTTGATTTTATTTATAAAAAAATGCGCTTAAAATATTGTCATATTTGCTTCTTTAAGATATCCTTTTCATGAAGAGGTGGAAATCATGGAAAAAGTACTAGTTTTCGGGCATAAAAACCCAGATACAGATGCAATTTGTTCTGCGATTGCTTATGCAGAGCTGAAAAAAGAATTAGGAATGAATGCTGAGCCTGTACGTTTAGGTGAAATCAGCGGTGAAACTCAATTTGCGTTAGATCATTTTAAAGTAGAAGGACCGCGTTTTGTTGAGACAGTAGCAAACGAAGTGGACAACGTTATTTTAGTTGACCATAACGAACGTCAACAAAGTGCTAACGATATCGAATCTGTTCGTGTGTTAGAAGTTATCGATCATCACCGTATTGCTAACTTTGAGACAAGCGATCCTTTATACTATCGTTGTGAGCCAGTTGGTTGTACAGCTACAATTTTAAACAAAATGTACAAAGAAAACGGCGTTGCAATTCGTAAAGAGGTTGCAGGTTTAATGTTATCTGCAATTATCTCAGATTCTTTACTATTTAAATCTCCAACTTGCACAGAACAAGATGTAGCTGCAGCTCGTGAATTAGCGGAAATCGCTGGTGTTGACGCAGAAAGCTACGGCCTAGAAATGTTAAAAGCTGGTGCAGATTTAAGCGGTAAAACAATGGAGCAATTAATCTCACTTGATGCAAAAGAATTCCAAATGGGTGATGCAAAAGTTGAAATCGCACAAGTAAACGCTGTTGATACAAACGACGTTCTTGTACACCAAGCGGAATTAGAAAAAGTAATCTCTGCAGTAGTAGAAGAAAAAGGTTTAGACCTATTCTTATTCGTTGTAACTGATATCTTAACTAACGATTCTGTTGGTCTTGCGATCGGTAAAGCAGTACAAGCTGTTGAAAAAGCATACAACGTAACGTTAGAAAACAATACAGCTACTTTAAAAGGTGTTGTATCTCGTAAAAAACAAATCGTTCCTGTATTAACAGAAACATTCCAAGCTCTATAAGAGTAACTTTGAAGGTAAAAGAACAAGCAGATATACAGTCTGCTTGTTCTTTTTTGTTTTTAGGAAGGATAAAATTCCAAACATTAACGTCTGTTATTTTAATATTCTCTATAGGGAAAATCGAAATTGGATAGGAAGAAAAGAAAAACCTGACATTTTTATCTTAGAATTAAAAATGCTATGATTTTATTATTAAATTTAAGAGAATATGAAGTAAAGTATATGGAATTGAAGGAGCAAAGAGGTGAGAACATAACAATGAAGAAATTATGCATCATTCCATGTGGAAAAAAGAAGATTTGGGATAAGTATCCTAATAAAGGACCAATGGAAGCGAAAAATGTATACATTAGTCCATTCGGAAAAGCATGTCAAGCATATGCTTCTCAATTTTTTACACATTGGGTTATTTTATCGGCAAAGCATGGATTTTTACTTCCAACCGATATCGTAAAAGAAAACTATGACCTTGCTTTTAATTCGAAAAGCGATGAGATTATTCGTATAGAACAATTAAAAAAACAGATGATTGATAAAAAGCTGTTAGATTTTGATGAAATTATCTTGCTTGCAGGAAAGAAACATAAAAAAGTGGTGACAAAGTTATATCCAGAAGAGATCATTTCTTATCCATTAGAAGGCTGTAAAGGGATTGGGTATATGTTGCAGAGGCTGAAGAAGGCAGTTGAAGAGGGTGAAGAGATTTAATTCATCTTCTTAACTTGATTGGTCACATTTTTGATCACATTTTGATTATCTTTTCTAGTTCATCCGATACCGACTTATCCATACTTGGTAACACATGGCTATATATATCTAAAGTTGTTTTAATTGAACTATGGCCAAATCTGGAAGAAATTAACTTTATATTCACGTTTTGCTCTATCAACATTGTAACATGTGTATGTCTTAAGTCATGTACTCTAATTAATAGGGAGATGACTCACGTGCAGATGGAAATTTTTGATGTTAACGAATCCGTTTCATGTATCATCAAAGTACCAGTAGAAGCAAACGAATACACGTTTCTGTTCCATAAGGATTTAATTCTTGGCGAGTCGATATTTTTATAGAAGATGAGAGACAGTATAGCCTGATGAATGAAGAGATAGTTGCAAAAATAGGTGCCATTACATCAGAGCAACTCAAGAATGATTTTTTCGGAGACTTGAAAGGTTGGGTTTGGATTGCGGTTGATGATGTTGATTTATATAGAAGAAAAGCGACAGAGCAAGAGGTAGAAATCTATTGGCATATAAAAGAAAATATAAAAGCTAATTTAATAGATAAGATGAGAAAAGCCCCTCTTATATAAGAAGGGCTTTTTATTTTTACCGTCATCCTGTAATTTACTTATCCGTTTTCTATATTTTTATTATAACTTACTTTTAAAACTTCAATCAAATTGAACTCTACGTTTTTGACAAAATAAAACACCTCAGAATTTCTCCTAAGGTGTTTATTTCAACTATATTTCTTTTTAATTATTACATCCATTTTTGTTTTTTCAGAATCCTTTAGAGAATTAGTTAGTAAAGTGAGAAATTCTGTTCCTCTTTCTGTAGTATGATATTCTGCTAGGTTAGTTATATTAGCAGGGATTTTATCTCCATAAGGTGGTCTTTTGGTTATGTCCTCAATGTCCCATATTACTTCTGATGGAGGTATTTTACTTAATGTTTCCCTAATCTCTTCCACATTTTTAAGAGCCTTACTAGCATTCTCCCACTTTAAATTCTCAAAGTATAAATCTTTCATTAATAAAGGATATTTTGTGCCCCATCCATCAGGCTCACAATGGTATGAGATAGTTGAGAAAAAGCTGTGTACAAAGTCAGGGTGTCCTGCTTGATAGAAAAATATATCTACTTTAAATCCTACAATTGACATTTAGTATCAATCCCCTTTTATAAATTCTACTTCAGGTAATGTATTAGCTTTCTTGCTTATTCCTGCTACAATCTCCCTTAAATGTTCATCAGGAATAGTTTGTCCCCTTGTATCAATAATAACAGTTTGTTTTGTACCTTTAGGTAAATGAATATCCCTGTCATTTACTTGCTTGACAATTACATTCACTAGATTAGTTCTTTTTGATTTGGTGGACAAGTCATAATTTTTAAGCTCTACACTATGACCTTCTACATGAAAATCAGGTCTAGTACTCCCTTTTGTGTTCTTAGATACTTCTTGTCCATCTTTGAAAGCCACTTGGTCATTATAAACAGGATGCATTTCACCAAACTCAGTTTCTGTTTTTCTCCAAGATGGTCTAGCAAACATGAAATAACCACTTAATTAATTACCCAAATGACCCGGAGGTAGAAATTTTAGATATTACAGAAGAAATGATGCCTGTTTATATATTTTCAAGAGATGAATTTGAGGAAGGACAATTAGGTTATCGTGTAGGAGGGTTAGAGAATGAATCTTTTATTGGAAATGAAAAAGGAGATTGGCAAGAAAGCTGGTTTGTTATTGGATATGAGGAGTTAATGGGCGATCCATTTTTTGTTGATGTAAAAGATGTAAATTTCCCAGTGTATACAGCTGAACATGGAATTGGGGAGTGGGATCCACTTTTACATAGCGATTCACTAGAAGAATTTTTAACTGAATTAACATATCGAGATGAAGATTAATCATTCGTTCATGAAAAAAGGGGGCTATAGAAATTCCCCCTTTTTTTGACAGAGAAACTTCATTTAGAACATGTATAATTTATTACTTGTTCCATACGGCTTCTTATTTCTTTAACTGGTGGTTTTTTATCGTATACATCAACATATGAAAAATGATAATTTAAATTTCTAATAAGACCTTTTCCAATTTTTGCACTTAGGAAAGGAAATACTTGTCCGGTGTAGTCATCAAGGGATTTGCAGTAGTATTTTTCATCTAAATAAATACTATATTTACATGTTAGTTCTACTAATGGATTCCCCTCAGAATCATATACATCTTTAGATTCAATAATATCTATTAGTGCAAATCTATCATTAAGATAAACTTTCTTCTTCTTTTCAGGCTTATTAGAAAGAATAAAAGCGAGACCTAGTGCATTAATCAATACGTTTCCTCCTACAAATGTAAACAAAGATATTAATAAAATATATCGAGATATGCTAAATGTAAAGAGATAAAGTGAATGGTAAAAGATTACTGTAAATATTATTAAAGGATTTCTAGAAGATAAAAGTATTATAGAGTTGGATTTATATAAAATTATAAAGACAAGATTCTTGCGTAAATTGTAGGGAATTTAGCTGAAGTAGGTGTTGCAAGTGAATAAAAGATAAAAGAAGCCCTGCAAGGGAAGTAGCAGGGCTTCGTAAGGGTATTGTCGAGAATGTCGGACTCGACAAAGTAATCTTAACATGAATTTCTTGGAAAGAAACCTGGTAAATGTGTCCAAATGAATGGAGGCCTAGTGCGGATAATATAAGAAACCTTTCAAACAAAGTCAAAGAGACCTACTTCCCGCTGCAGGTCTCACTGACTAGATAATGTTGATGAGCAATAACCCATCTGGAGTACTTTTATCATAACAAATGAAATTAACTTTGTGTATTGAGAAAAAAATGAAATTACAACCGATGTTAGCTGTATCTACAACGCCTTTTTTTGTTTTGATGTTTTGTATGATTTACATGCTAAGTATAAAATGAAAAAAGACCTGCAAGTAAAAAGCAGGTCGTGAGAAGGGGTTTAATCCAATAGATTACTTAGATGTTGACAATTGTGATGAGTGAAGTCCATAGGTAGTGTATTGAGAAACTTTGCATGAATGATATTAACGCCTTGTTTTCTTGAAAAAGATGCTAAAAAGTTTTCTGTATGAAAATAAAGGCCGATATTTATAAATAGATTCATATTTCCAAGCATCACGATTAGAAAATTTGAGTTGTTTATTTAAAGAACGAAAACCAATTAGATTGTTGTTACATTTCATAAATAAACCTCCCGTAATTTGATGCGGATATATTATAGAAGTGAATGTGTAATTTGTATGAGAAATAGTTTTAATGAGAATCTTTCCTTTTCATTATCTTATTGAAATCTCTTTTTCATAAGTGTCTTGTTTCTTCTTAATGTGTTGTAACCCATAGAAAGCAACTAACACCCCAATACTTATTAAAATCCAAAAGGAAGAGAAAGAGAGAATGATAAGGAAACAAACTATTAAACTTGAAGAGAGTACTTTATTAAATAGACCTGGTAATAATTTATATGCTGCAAAGATTCCACAAATGGCATTACAGATAAAGAAAGCATTTGCAATAGCTACGATTTGTTCAACTGTAATGAGATGATTATATAGACAGATAAATACAATGGCATGTATGCCGATTAATAAAAGTAAAGAATAGGTTGGTACGTTCGATTTCGTGCGATATGAAAGTTTAGATAGCTTCGTAATATGTTTTGTTTCAGATGCGATAAGACGTGAGACCCCTCCAACAACTAATAAATATGTACTCATGCAAAGTACAGTAGTAATAAAGGCGATAAGAGGAATAGCAAACTCTCCAAATAAAGTAGCTAATATGGATGTTATCCGTAAATTTTCTTGATTTGAACCAGAAATTTCAATCCACTGGGTAGCACCTGCTACAACAAGGCAAACAATCGTTACAGTAAGCGTACTTATAGCAATTGCTTGTGGAATAGTTTTCTTTCTATTTTTGACATCCATACTGTAGTTCCCAATAATCTCCCAACCAACTAAAGCCCAAAAGAGCAATAAGATGCTATATCCAAAATCTTCGAAAGAAAATTGTGTTTGAAATAGCTGTTCTGATCGAAAATGAGGAATAGAACTGATTCCTCCACTTAATAAAAGAACGGTTGCAGCTGTGGAAAAAATAAATGATACTTTTCCAATAGATGAAATATCTAACAATAGAATCAATACACAAATTCCCATTAAAAGAACGCCTAAACCCTCTAGCGGTACTTTAAAGTTTGGAAATAAAGCAGTTATATATTGACTAGCTGTCATGAGAACAGCAGTAGGTCCTAGACATCCTGCTATTATAAAGAAAATAGAAGTTAATTGTTTCATAGAAGGTCCAAATGCTTGATCTACTGCGTGCGCCACTCCAGATTCACTAGGGAAGTGAATACTTAACTTACCAAATAATGAAGCAAAAAGAAATCCAACCCCCATAATAAGGAGCCAAGCAATAATGGCGTAATCTCCAGTTGTTTTGTAAATAAGTGGGGGGAGCAAAATGATTCCTGATCCTAAAATTGGACCGATAATTAAACCGCTGAGAAGTACGGGTCCTAATTTTTTCTTTCTCATACTTGAATACATCTCCTTTTGAATAATTAAAATCTATGAGTTTCTTTTATTGTAATTGGGGTTTATCTATCAGTAAAATAGATATATACGAAGTTAATAATCGGAAATCGTGATGTTAGAATGGAGAGATTGAAGTGGAGATTCGGCATTTAAAAACTTTTAAAACGATTGTTGAGTTAGAAGGGTACACACGAGCAGCCGACTTTTTAGGATACGCTCAATCTACTGTAACAGGGCATATTCAAGCAATTGAACAAGAAATGGGACAACCTTTATTCAATCGGTTAGGGAAAAAAATGGTGTTAACAGATGTAGGGAAGCATTTACTGCCTTATGCGAATGAAATGATTGCTTTGTCCGAGAAAGCAAAACAAATCCCAAGCGTGAATAATGAGATTACTGGAAAAATTGTAGTTGGTGCTCCAGAATCATTAACAATTTACCGATTGCCCTCTATTCTTCATGAATACAAAAAGAAGTATCCAAAAGTAAAAATTACATTAAAAGCTTCAACGTGTAGGGAATTGAGAAATGATTTAAAGAGTGGAAATATAGATATTGCTTTCCTCTTAGACACCGAGCGGCATGAAGAGGATTTACATATTGAGCAACTTGTAATGGAGCAAATGGCTTTTGTTTTTCCGAAAGAATATATTGTTACACAAACAGATTCGCAAAATGTCCAATTTTCTCAAGAGGAAACCTTTTTGTACACAGAACGCGGATGCAGTTACCGAGCATTTTTTGAGCATTATTTACAAAGACAAGGAATTCAGCATGAAAGTACGTTTGAATTTTGGAGCATTGAGGCAATCAAGCAATGTGTAATGTGCGGATTAGGAATTTCATTATTGCCAATTATTACGATTGAGCAAGAACAGAAAGACAAGAGACTACATGCTGTTATTTCAAATGAAACAAAGTTTACAACACAACTTGCCTATCATAAAAACAAATGGATTTCTCCAGCTTTACATGAGTTTTTAACGATTATACGTAAGCATGCGAAGAAATGGAGGGAAGTAGAGAGTACAATGAGTTTTAAGTGATGATATAATACTAGTAGATGAAAGAATAAGAAAAGCAGGTGAATCTTTTTTGTTTACAAAAGCACAAGAACTTTTAGCGTCCTATTTTGGTTACTCGTCATTCCGCAGAGGGCAAGATGAGACAATTAAAAATGTACTGGATGGAAAAGATACCGTTTGTATCATGCCAACAGGCGGCGGGAAATCGATTTGTTATCAAATTCCAGCATTAGTGTTTGAGGGGACGACATTAGTTATCTCGCCTCTGATTTCACTTATGAAGGATCAAGTAGATACATTAGTACAAAACGGGATTTCAGCTACATATATTAATAGTTCAATTTCTATTACAGAAGCAAACCAACGAATTCAGTTAGCGAAACAAGGTCATTATAAGCTGTTATATGTGGCGCCAGAGCGTCTTGATTCAATGGAATTTGTGGATCAATTAATAGATATGAAAATACCGATGATAGCAATTGATGAAGCGCACTGTATTTCGCAGTGGGGGCATGACTTCCGCCCAAGTTATTTACATATACATCGTATTTTAGACTATCTTCCAGAAAAACCACTTGTACTTGCGTTAACCGCAACTGCGACACCACAAGTGCGTGAAGATATTTGTCGTGCGCTAGAAATCGACCAAACGAATACAATAATGACAACCTTTGAACGGGAAAATTTATCATTTTCGGTGATTAAAGGACAGGACCGAAATGCATATTTAGCAGATTATATTCGTCAAAACAAAAAGGAATCTGGAATTATTTATGCAGCGACAAGAAAAGTTGTCGATCAGTTGTATGAAGATTTATATCAAGCAGGAGTTTCAGTTGCGCGTTATCATGCCGGAATGAATGATCATGATCGTAATGAACAGCAAGAGCGATTTTTACGTGACGAAGTGAGTGTAATGGTAGCAACATCGGCATTCGGTATGGGGATTGATAAATCAAACATACGGTATGTTATTCATTATCAACTTCCGAAAAACATGGAAAGTTATTATCAAGAAGCAGGACGTGCTGGTCGTGACGGATTAGATAGTGAATGTATCTTGTTATATTCTTCGCAAGACGTACAAGTGCAGCGCTTTTTAATTGATCAATCTACTGGGGAATCACGTTTCTCAAATGAACTAGAAAAATTGCAGCATATGACAGATTACTGCCATACGGAACAATGTTTACAATCATTTATTCTAGAGTATTTTGGTGAGGAACCGAAAGAAGATTGTGGACGCTGTGGGAATTGTACAGATGAACGTGAGAGCGTCGACGTTACGAGAGAATCACAAATGGTCTTATCGTGTATGATTCGAACAAACCAGCGATTTGGAAAGCAAATGATTGCACAAGTGTTAACCGGATCAAAAAATAAAAAAGTAATTGAATTTAATTTTCATACATTACCAACGTACGGTCTTTTATCGAATCGTAGCGTAAAAGAAGTAAGTGAGTTTATTGAGTTCTTAATTTCAGAAGAGTTAATTGCAGTGGAACATGGGACGTATCCAACCTTAAAGGTAACAACAAAAGGGAAGGAAGTGTTACTCGGAAATGAAAAAGTGTTACGGAAAGAAAGGGTAGAAACAAGACAAATTGTGCAAGATCATCCGTTATTTGAAGTGCTACGTGAAGTGAGGAAAGAAATTGCACAAGGAGAAGGCGTACCACCGTTTGTTATCTTCTCTGATCAAACGTTAAAAGATATGTGTGCGAAAATGCCACAAAGTGAAAACGAGTTACTACAAGTAAAAGGGATTGGAGAACATAAACTTGCGAAGTACGGTTCTCACTTTTTACAAGCAGTCATTCATTTTATTGAACAAAACCCAGATTACGCTGAAACGATTAAAACAGAAGTTGTTACGGAACGCAAAAAATCTGGAAAAGCATCAGCAAATTCTCACTTAGAAACGTATGAAATGTATAAACAAGGAACTGAGTTAAGTACAATTGCAAAAGAAAGAGGTTTATCACGCCAAACTGTCGAAAACCACTTAATTCGTTGTTATGAAGAAGGTATGGAAGTAGATTGGCCAAGTTTCGTTCCAGCAGAATACGAATCTCTTATTGAATCAGCAGTACAACATGCGGAAGGCGGATTAAAATCTATTAAAGAACAACTTCCAGATGAAGTGAGTTACTTTATGATTCGTTCTTATTTACAAATAAGAAAATAGAGAAGTATTAAGGGGATGGGGACATGCACTATGTATTTGTTTACGGCACATTAAGAAAACAACAAGCAAATGCGCATTATTTACATGGGACAACATGTATAGCTGAAGAAGCATGGACTCATGGGGAATTATTTGATACAAATGAAGGTTATCCTGCAATGATTCTTTCAGAAAATAATAAGGTATATGGGGAACTGTATGAAGTAAGTGGTGAGATTTTAAGAAAGTTAGATGAACTTGAAGAATATACAAGTAATCCTGAAAAAGATTTATATGATCGGATTACGCAAACCATCTATTTTGGGGATGGAAATATAAATGCATATGTTTATGTTGCGCAAAGTAAAGGGATGTTACAGAGACTAATAATTACTGGTGATTGGGTGAGTTACAACAAAACTTCAACTAAAATGACTTAAGTTATTCTTTTTTAACGAAATCAACATGTTTCAAAACTATCCTGCATGAACGGTCAGTAATATTTCTAATTCAAGAACTTGGAAAGAAAATGGGAGAGGGATAAACGAACTGTAATAAATCCACGGAGCTAAACCATTTAACGTATTATAAAAGAGAATTCGGAAGACGTTTAGACCACTTTTTGTGTCAAGAAGATGCATATGTAAGTTTAAAGAGGCTATAGCATTTAAATAAAGAGTGATAAAGATTCTTTTTTAGGTATGGGAGAGAGAGTAGATGCAAGTACAAACAGAAACATATCGTGCAGCAATGCAAGGAACGTTAGAACGCCATTTTTCGGATATGATTGCTGTTATACCGGAAAAACTTACGATGGATCAGCTAAAGCGACGTTTAGAAATCGTTGCTGCTACAGTAGATGAGTTAAAAATTGCCTATAGTGACGAGATGAGCCTTATCGTGGAATTACATATGGATGAGAGAGTCATACCGTATGAAATATATATTGATGTAACGAGAGATGCAGAGGAATACAAAATGTACTACAGACAAGATTCCACGATAAAAGATGATATTTTTGAAGATGCTTCTCTAGGGACTGAAATCTTTACACGTACACTTTTTGTCGGTGATGTGCTCAGCTGTTTTTACTATCAATTGCAATTTTTATGGCAGCTTGCACCTGACTTATTATTTGTGATCGACTCGAGTGCATCGATGAAAGTACTATCTAAAAGATATATCGAATATCACGTTGAAAATAAACTATTACCAGACATCCCTGACTTATATGTAATTCATTCAGTTTATGAAGACGGTAAAGAGGGAGAACCTACTCAATATTGGTTTCATACGCACGGGCTATTAAGAGCAGGAGTAACAGAAGTTGAATTAATTATTCCAAATCGTCTATCTACTTACTATGGTATTCCCGATCTCTTTCAAACATTTGCTAATAACGCAATTGAAGATGGACACGTCTCTATTAATGAGCCTGTAATTATAGCACAAAGTCAGCAAGGTACGATACATACTGTAGCTGTTCCATGGGAAAAAGGACTATCTTATATTGGACATAAAACGAATATTAAGAACTTAACTTCGATTGAAGAGGACGAAGTACATATTCAACCAATGGATGCAAAAAATACATTTCTTGGAGGAATGGATGCTCGAGACGAATACCATCAGCATCCTTCTGTTCTCTTGTTTTATTTTAATGCTGCAGAAGGATATATTGAGAGCTTTTTCACTGAACAAAAAGAAAATACAGGATTGATGTTCTACAAAACAAATGCTGAAACAGAAAGAATGTCTTACAATGCGAAGAACAGCTTTGGCTATTTCGCTAACATTTTTAGCATAGAAAAAAACAATGAAGACTTTCGTTTTATTGCCAAATTTGGTATTCCTTACGAAGAAGAGAAAAGTGAACACATGTGGTTTGAAATGAAGAACATAACAGAAGACAACATCGAGGGGTTACTCATTAACCAGCCATATTTTATTGAAAATATGACTGAAGGAACTTCATACAATCTAGATTTCGAAAACTTAACAGACTGGGTAATTTATGCAGGAGATGAAGCCATAAAACCTAATAACTTATATCTTTTTTTGAATGAATAGCTCGCCAAAGCACTCGCGCTTTGGCGACTGCAATGAAGAGAATTTAGGAAATCGAAATCATTAACCATTCCGCAATTTGCTAACGAACTAAATATTAGTCATACTCTAATCGGTATGTACAAAAGAAGTATGAAATGTCCTGACACTATATAAAGACGTTACACAACTGTTCGAATACATCGTTAAATAAACAAACGTTAAGATTTTAGTTATAGGATAGTTAATTTATTTAATAGAGCGGATAAACAAAAAGGCAAGGTCGTAAATCCTTTGCCTTTTTTATATTGTAGAAAATTCTTACTTGACCTATTGACTTTGTAACTGTATTTTTTATACAATTGTATTTCGACTGAAAATTTCGAACAGACAGGAGGGAATCATCACAATGAGTACTATATTTGAAGAAGAATTACAGCGAATGAAAAAAACTTTATCTACAATGGATGAGCAATTAGACAGACTAGAAAAGATTCCAGTTTATTATGGGGATGATTTTAAAGAGCAAATTCTTGAAAGTATGAGGGAGTCAAGTAGGAGAAACTTACGTGTTGGTGTACAAGAACCATACTTTGGTCGACTAGATTTTCAGGAAGATGGACAGTTAGAGCCAAATCCGATTTATATCGGTAAAGTTGGTGTTTCAGATGAAGAAACGATGAAACCAATTGTCATTGACTGGCGTGCACCTGTTGCGAGTATGTTCTATTCATTTACCGGTGGTGAAGAACCGGCTTTTTATCATTCACCAGATGGATTAGTAGAAGGTGATGTGTATTTAAAAAGAAACATTGCCATTCGCAAAAGAGAACTAGAACGTGTTGTTGATACATACGTAAAAGGAAGTGAAGATGTATCTCTTGCGGATGATTTTCTTCTATATCGGTTAGGTGAAAATAAAGATAATAAATTAAAAGATATCGTTTCAACGATACAATCTGAACAAAATGATATTATTCGTGCAGAGAAGAACTTGCCATTATTGATTCAAGGGGTTGCAGGGAGCGGGAAAACAACAATCGCTTTACATCGCCTTGCTTTTTTAATTTATGAATACCGTGAGCAGCTAGAGGCGGAGAGAATGATTGTATTTGCACCAAACAGTTTGTTTTTAGATTATATTTCTAGTGTACTTCCTGAGCTCGGCGTCGGAAATATTAGGCAAACAACATTTCAAGATTGGGTATTGCGTACATTAGATGATGCGGTGAAATTGAAACAGACTGAAGAAAAGTTGAAAGAAGCTTTTTCAATAAATCGCGATGATTACAAGGTTATGCTCGGTAAATTAAAAGGAACGATGAAGTTTAAAACTTTCATTGAAGAAAGCATGATTCAATTTGAGAAGAATTTAGTACCAACAAAAGATTTTGAGGCATGGGATAGAGCTGTCATTCCAGCGGAAGAAATCAAAAAATGGATGCAAGTGGAATATAAGCACTATCCATTAAAGAAGCGAAGAGAAAGATTAGTTGGCCGGATAAAGCGCTGGATTGAGATTGAACTTAAAAAGTTTGAAGGAACAAACGAGAAAAAAGTACTAAAAAAAGAGGCGACAAAGAGATTAAATGCTTATATGAAATTTTGGCCTAAAATGAGTCCGTTATCATTTTATAGTTTGATGATGAAGCAAAAAGAAATATTGGAACTTTTGCCTGAAGAACTTGTTCAAGAAACCGAAAAAAATTGCCGTAAAAAAGAAGTGTATGTAGAAGATTTAGCGCCTCTTATTCATATTCACCATCGATTGGCAGGTATTGAAATCGGGCAAAAATTCCACCATGTTGTAATAGATGAAGCGCAAGATTTTTCACCATTCCAAATTCATATATTAAAAGAGATTACAATGGGCAACTCGTTTACAATTTTAGGTGATTTATCGCAAGCAATATATGATTATCAAGGAATTGAAGACTGGAATGACTTTAAAGAAGTATTTCAAGAAACCGGTTATTATGAACTGACGAGAAGTTATCGTTCTACAAAAGAAATTATCGAGTTTGCAAATGAAGTCATTAAAAATGCGGACATCCCAGTAGGCCTTGCAACTCCTGTTTTTCGTAGTGGTGAGAAAGTAAAAGTTATTTCTACGGACGACCAATTTGCCGCAATTGTAAAGACTTTACAACATATGCAGAATGCAAATGTGAAGACGATTGCTGTAATAGGAAGAACAGATGATGAGTGCCGTAACGTATATGAAAAATTAACAGTTGCAGGAATCACTGTCAATGTTATTGAAGCAAATCAAAGTAAATATGAGGGTGGTATTTCAGTAGTACCTGTTTATTTAGCAAAAGGCTTAGAATTTGATGCGGTACTTCTTATCGATGTTGATGAAGTACATTATAAAGGTACAAAGCATGATGCAAAATTATTATATGTTGGATGTACGAGGGCTCTCCATGATTTACGGATTTTCTATTCTGGAGAAGTATCACCTTTAATCCAAGGAATACAAGAAGAATTTTATGAAAGTAAATAGTAGATGTTTAAAGAGGATTTTCAAGTAATAAGCGGGAAAGTCCTCTTGTTTTTTATAAATAGGGAAGAAGGGGATTGACTATGATTACAAAGGTCATGAGAAAAAGAGAATGGGAAGTAGGAAAAGCAAAAGAAGAAATAATCGAAGCCTCACTTACGACAGAAGGATTTATTCATTGTTCTTTTTTAGAACAATCTCTTCAAGTTGCAGAAAAGCATTTTCGTACTGAAATGGAGGTAGTCTTACTTGTAATTGATCCGTCGTTAGTTGATGCGGAGATAAAATATGAGTTGGCGTCTAATGGTCAAAATTATCCACATATATATGGGGCTGTAAATGTTGATGCAGTTGTGAATGTAGTAGAGCTTCATAAAGAAAATGGAGTATACGTTTTACCAGTAGAGTTAGAACAAAAATAGCAGAATACATTTATTAACTTTATCTCGCTATTAACGGGAAATAAGAGTCCAACCTTCAAAATTCGGTGAAAGCAAAGAGCCATCAACTACCTGTAAAAGCATGATTGATAAGGGCAAATAATCAGTGGCAAATGAAGAAACTCCTTACTGATTTTCGTTTTATAAAAGGACTTTTGATTCGTATTATCGAAGTACTGAAAGGGATAAAACGAAATCGAGAAGAGGCGTACAGATGGAAGAAGTAATCAAGAAAATAAAGGAGATAAAATCAGGTCAGGTAGGTATAGTTGTTTATTCAGCAGAAAGCCAAAATATTGTCGCTTTATATAATGATGATATATTGGTTCCATTAGCATCGGCAGCAAAAGTTGCAATTGGGTTTGCTATAGCTAAAATGGTTGAAGAGAATCAGGTTCGTTGGAGTGATAAAATCGACAATATATCATTTAGCCATAAAGAGGATAGTAAAGAAATATATCCACATTTGCAGGGAAGAACAGTGTTAACACTCAGAAGTGCTGTGGAAGTAATGATTGCATGTCATGACAATTTTATTGCACAGTCTGTTGTGGGCTTTTGCGGGGGATGGGAAGAAGTAAATAGGAGAATTCAAAGCACTTTTTCAAAGATTTATATTACGAAAGACCCAAGGGATGCGAAAAACGTTGGGAAATTAAAACAAGTTCTTAAACTTTTAATTCGTATATTCCAAGGATATGAATCAAATCCAGTATTATGGGAACCAATAATAAATGGAATGGTGAGACAACAAGGGAGTTATGAGGGAATACCAAGTTACCACTTGGCACATATGACAGGTGGATTGCCTACAGCCGTTATGAATATTGGTATATTAGGAATATTTCATGAAAATCCATTACTTTATGTGATTGGCGGAATGGATTTACCAAATCGTTATGAGAATCAAGAAGTTGATTCTAAAATAATAGAAGTTTTAAGGTGTCTGTATAAAGAGTGTATAGAAAAAGAAATGAAATATGTTCGCATATAAGAAGAAGTTGTTATTGTTAGTATTTTGGCTAGAAAAAATAAAGATAATTAAATAGTGTGGACTAAAAGCTTCTTAGTAAAAGAGACTTTTAGTCCTTATTTCATTGATAGGAAAGGAAGTATTATTATATGAAAATTACCGAACAGTACACGCCAAATGAAAGTGAGTATATAAAAAATAAAGTAATCCAATACAATATATCTGTACTACCAGATGAAGTAAAAAGCCCATTAGAGCATGTAAGCTTTCTACTAAAAGACGATGCTGGCAAAATATTTGGCGGCATAACAGGAACGATGTATTTTTATCATCTTCATATTGACTTCTTATGGGTAGATGAGTCAGTACGCCATGAAGGATATGGTAGTCAATTATTAAATAAAATCGAAGAAATTGCCCAAGAGAAGAACTGTAGACTTATATTACTTGATTCATTTAGTTTTCAAGCCCCTGAATTTTATAAAAAACATGGTTACAGGGAGTTTGGGGTCGTTGAAGATCACCCTAAAGGTTATAGTCAGCACTTTTTAGAGAAACGTTTGGAAATATAACATAATTATATTATGTAACCTTATAATCTGAGGATCAATAAATGTAAGAGGTGAAGAAAACATTGGAAGCAACACGTACACACTGTCTTTCAAAAAGAAAAGCAACGGAAGATTCTCCAGATGGATGGAATGCAACATGTATGAGAATTCATAATAAAATATTTGCGATTTTAAACCATGAAAAAGGGGGTAAAGCAGCAATTACATTGAAATGTGATCCAAATGTTGCATTGCGGATTCGAGAAGCATATCCAGATTCAATTACTCCTGGCTATCATATGAATAAAAAGCATTGGAATACAGTTTACATAAATAAAGGATTAGGACAAGAGGAAATTAATAAAATGATAGATTGGTCTTATAATTTAGTTCTGCAATCTTTTTCGAAAAAGGTACAGAAAGAGATTTTGGGAGAGGAATAAATGATGTCTTATCCATTCGATTGCATTACTAATTTTATTTTTGTTGAAACTGAAATTGCCCCAGCAGATGTAATTTTAATTCCTGGTGCTAATCACCCTCCCCTCATGGAAAGAGCTGTTTCCTTGTATAAACAGGGCTTAGCACCATACATACTTCCATCTGGCGGATATAAACCACACGTAGGAACGACTGAATGGGATTTTTTAAGAAATATTGGTATTGCGAACGGAGTGCCTGAAGAAGCCATTTTCAAGGAGGATAAAGCACAACATACTTTGGAAAATGCACGTTTATCATTGGAAGTTTTACACAAAACAGGCATATATCCTAACAAAGTGATAATTGTCTGTAAAGCAGGGCATTCTCGTCGAGCATTATTATGTTATCAAACCGAATTTCCAAAAGAAACGGAATTTTTCGTTGCACCAGTAGTGGACAGGTATGGAATTACGAAAGGAAATTGGTTTTTATCTGAAAGAGGGATTAGTCGTATAATGACTGAAGTTGAGAAAATCGGTAAATATTTTGGTCCTCATATTCAAACTTTGATGAAATAAAATGTGAATATTGTCTATCTTACCATAAACAAGAGAATGGATCGATTTTCCCTTTATTTAGTAAAGTCTATTAATAAGAGAATGAAAGGAAGAGAAATATGATGTCAAAGCTACTACATGAATTAACTAAACCGAATAGTGAGGTTTTACGTCCTGAAGTATTGGAGCATTTGAAAGTTACTTCAGGTAAAATGGTTGCTTGTGATCCTCTTATTTTTAATAAAAATCACTTCGAACATAAAATTCAACCAGGTACATATCCAATTGTTGATTGGTGGAACGAGGAAGATGGTGTAATTGCTGGTGCTGAATTGAAAGTATCGGAAGCAAAAGTGACAGAATGGAAGATGGCAACAAAGCCAGGACAGAATGTAAGTGAACTGGAAGACGGATATATTTTCGGTTACCCAGTTGATACGGGGCTAGGATGTTTTGCAGATGTGGAAGCAATTGATAAATTAGAAGAAATAGAAGATAGATTACAACAAGAACTAGGAGACGAATTTATTAGTTTGTATGATGATTTGATTGATGACGTACTAACTGAACATGATGATGATTGGGGAAATTGTGTAGTTTGTGAGGAAACAGGAAGCAATGTTATTATGTTCCGCTCAGGTTATGGTGATGGTTTTTATCCTTCCTATTGGGGAATTGATGAGAAAGGGAAGATTGTTTCACTTGTTACTGATTTTAATGTGTTACATGAGGAAGGTTGAGAATGAACCGTATTAATGAAACATCTTGGTTATCCAACAACGATAGAAAAAAAGAGAATAAGACTTCAAAATATTTTTTCTCATCTAGAGTATTATACGTTAGTAGCAGAAGTTAATGAATGTGTTATTGGTATGATTGGTTTATATACGGGCATGTTTTACACTGAAGATGGAGTATACGCTCGCATTATTGCGTTAGTAGTAGATGAAGAGTTTCGAAAGCAAGGAATAGGTAAGAGATTAATAAAAGCAGCAGAAAAATGGACATTAGAACAAGGGACAGATTCGATTGGCTTAAATAGTGGGAATTGTGAGGAAAGAAAACATGCACATCAATTTTATAAAAGAATGGGCTATATTGAAAAAAGCACAGGTTTTGTAAAAAGTTTGTTGTGATAAGAGAGGATTTAAGAATGAGTTATAAACGAAATAGAATACTGTATGCGGTATTAACAATAACAGTAATCATCTTAGGTTTGGGATCAAGAAAGTTTGCGTATACTTTACCAGATTTATTAAATGCTTATTTAGGGGATGCGCTGTGGGCACTAATGATCTTTATTGGTTTTGGATTTCTTTTCAATAAGATGGAAACCAAAAAGGTAGCATTCATAAGTTTACTATTTTGCTATGGGATTGAAATCAGTCAATTATATCATGCAGAATGGATTGATAGTATTCGAGCAACGACTTTAGGTGGGCTTGTATTAGGGTATGGCTTTTTGTGGAGTGATTTATTGGCTTATACGATTGGAATTGGAATTGGTATGTTCTGTGAATTTGTTTTTCTTGAGAAATAGAAGTAACTGAACTATTAAAGTTAAATGAAAAAATGTTCTATTGAATAGTAACAAAAAGAAAGCCATGAAAAAAGTGTAAGAGAAGTATAAAGATATAATTTCAAAATCCCCTTTTCATGATCGTGGAAAGGGGATTTTGTTTTATGATTTAATAGATTTTTTTACAGAGAGGTCTTTTGTCATAAGAATATGTGGAATACCGTCTTCCATAAATACGTCTGAAGAAGTTTGATAGCCTAGTTTATTGTAAAATCCTTCTGCATGTGTTTGGCCGTGTAATTTGACTTTAGAGATTTCTTTTTCTAAAGCAATTTCTTCTAATGTTTGGATAATCACTTTTCCTAAACCATATTTGCGATAAGGTTGTAAAATGCAGATTCTTTCTAGTTTACCGATGTTATCAACGAATCTAATGCGCCCCGTCCCTACAGGTATTTCATTAAAATAAACTAAAATATGATGACATGCATCGCTTATTGTATCAAATGTATCAAATTCATCTTCGAGAGGAACACCTTGCTCTTTGACAAATACTTCTTTTCGAATTTGAAAGGCAGTTTCTAAATCAGTTATTTCTTTTATTTGTTTTGATTCCAACTTATTCAATCCTTTCTGGTATGATGTGAATATAAAGGTGATGTGTATACATAATGTATGATATAATGATTTTGTTGTAAATACAACAAAATGTTTTGAGGTGTAGGAAAGATGAAAGAAATACTTCGAGAAATTGGAATGATTGCGAGGTGTTTAGATTCTATTAGTAATATAGAATTTAAAGAAATGGACCTTTCAAAAGGGCAATACTTATACCTTGTTCGTATTTGTGAAAATCCGGGTATTATTCAAGAAAAGTTAGCGGAATTCATTAAAGTGGATCGAACAACAGCCGCACGCGCGATTCAAAAATTAGAAAAGCAAGGTTTGATTGAAAAGAGAAGTGACGCAGAAAATAAAAAGAATAAAAATTTATTCCCAACGAAAAAAGGGGAACAACTATATCCACTTTTAAAGAGGGAGGAAGAATATTCTCATCACGCTGCATTAGAAGGATTTTCTAAAGAGGAAATTGATACATTGTTTCAGTTACTACACAGAGCTAGAAAAAATGTTGAAGTAGATTGGGAATATGTAAAGAAAGGGAACAAACGAAATTATTAAGTGTAAAAGGCTGACCTAAAACATGTTAAATGATTAGAATCAGCCTTTTGATTATTAGAAAATGATTATAATTCTTTTATGCCTTTTTCTGTTGCGATAATCGCTGTATCTACCATATTAATAAATAAACCAGTTTCAATCACGCCGGTTATCATTTTTAACTGCTGATGAATTTCGGTTGGCTTGGTTATTTGGTTTGGAAAAACACAATCTAAGATCATATTTCCGTTGTCTGTTATAAATGGTTGATTGTTTTGGATACGTAAAATCGTCTGGCACCCAAATGATTGAATTCGTTTTGCAGTTTGTTCCCATGCGAACGGTACGATTTCAATAGGGAGAGGAAAGGTACCTAAGTCCATTACAAGTTTCGATTCATCAGCGATTATGATAAGTTTCTGAGAAGACATAGCAACTATCTTTTCACGAAGAAGGGCACCACCGCCACCTTTAATTAACTGCACGTCGGGGCTAATCTCATCTGCGCCATCAATGGTGAGATCAAGATAATCTATGTCACCTAAAGAGATTAAAGGGATAGATAGTTGTTGTGCCAATTGTTTAGTTTCTATTGATGTTGGCACAGCTTGAATAGATAATCCTTCGTTGACTAGCTGTCCTAATTTTTGTATCGTCCAATATACAGTGGAACCAGTGCCAAGGCCGATTTTCATTCCATCCTTTATGAAGTCAGCAGCATGTTCACCAGCTAAGCGTTTTAATTCCGTCATCGTTTTTCCTTTTCATTCTGCTGGTCGTGGTCCAGCATCTAATCCGGAGTTTTCAACTGTTAATATGGGACGAACGGTTAAATCAGTATGTACGTGCATTTGACACGACAATCGTAAATGATCTTCAATTCCTTTTTCAGTAATCGCATTCTTTTCAACATGTGTAGGCTCGCAAAAATCTCCGTCTACAATTTCTACACGGCAAGTGGTACAACGTGCTTTCCCGCCGCAGCGGTGGAGAATGTGAATACCATTATCCTCAAGTGCTAGTACTAACTTTGTTCCTTCTTTTACATCAAATGTTCCGCTACCTAGAACGGTTAATTTTGGCATATTGTTGCCTCCTCATGTAAAATTCTACATAACATATTTATGACCCTACTTTAATAATCATAAACGTTCTAAAAATTTTTTATTAAACCCGTAACTTTTTTCACAGTAAAATCGTTTATTAAGTAAGCGCTGAAAAGGAGTGGTTATTTTGTGCACAAAAGTAACTCGAGTTTTAAGAAATCATATCGATATGAATTATTCAAATATAAACTTTATTATTGAAAATTATGCGGAGTTAAAAAGGTACTGTACGTTTTTAACAAAAAGCAAATGGGACGGAGAAGACCTTGCCCAAGAAACGATTTGCAAAGTACTTCAAAAATATGTAGATAAAGATATCTGTATGACGCTTTTGTATAAAATCGCTCGAAATCAATGGCTAGATCAGGTGAAAGTAAAATCAGCTAAGAAGAAATTAGAGCAGGAGATTACATTTGAAGAACCACACGAAAAAATTGCTGATTTGCATGAGATGGTGGAGAAAATTTTGTCTTCATTAAATGTACAGCAATCCGTCATCTTCTTATTAAAAGATGTTTTTCAATATAGTTTATCTGATATTGCGGAGATATGTTCAATATCAGAAGGTGCAGTGAAGGCTTCGCTGTTTCGTAGTCGAAATAGGTTGAAAACGGTAAGTGAAGAAGAGAGTATTGAATTAGCCGGACAAGAAGATGATGTCGAGGTAGTAGTCACGGCTATAAGTGAACAGAAACCAGAGTTGTTAACACAATTACTTCCATCAATCCAATTTACACACCTATCATCTAAGCAACCAGTGCTATTATTCAATACGAAAAACCCTTCTTATTACGGCTTGATGTTATGCGCAGCTTAAAAAGTAGATGGAGGGATTTTTATGAATGCAATTCCGTATGTTGTAGAACAAACAAAGCTAGGAGAGCGCTCCTATGATATATATTCAAGACTGTTAAAAGACCGTATTGTTATGATTGGATCGGAAATTAATGATCAAGTAGCAAGTAGTGTAGTGGCACAGTTATTATTTTTAGAAGCAGAAGATGCGGAGAAAGACATCTTTCTATATATTAATAGCCCAGGTGGTTCAACTACAGCAGGATTTGCGATATTGGATACGATGAATCTTATTAAGCCAGATGTTCAAACCCTCTGTATGGGATTTGCAGCGTCATTTGGAGCATTATTGTTACTCGCTGGAGCAAAAGGAAAAAGGTTTGCACTTCCAAATAGTGAAATCATGATTCATCAGCCGCTTGGCGGAGTGAAAGGGCAAGCGACGGAGATTGAAATAACCGCAAAACGAATATTAAAGTTAAAACATGATATTAACAAAATTATATCGGATCGAACAGGTCAGCCAATTGAAAAAGTAGCGCATGATACAGAAAGAGATTACTTTATGACAGCGGAAGAAGCGAAAACATATGGTATCGTTGATGCTGTTATTGAGAAAAAATAATGTAAAATAGACCAGAGACTATTATCTTCTCTGGTCTATTTTTGTATGAGAAATTAGTCTTTTATCCACTGATCTACTAATGCCTGGTTCTTTTTAATCCATTTTCGAGCAGCTTCTTCAGGGTCCTTCGTTTTATTTAACATCACCATCAATGTACCAAGCTGTTCATCAGTCATTTTCCATTTATCGAAGTATTTCACAATTTCCGGATAATCTTTTTCAAAACCTTTTCGTACAGAGTAATAAATGTCGTCTTTTTCACCATATACTTTCTTAGGGTCTTTTAAATATTTTAAATCAAATTCTGAAAAGCCCCAGTGTGGATTCCAAAGCGTAACAGCGATTGGTTTCTTTTGCGTATAAGCTTTTTTTAACTCACTCATCATTGCCGCTTCTGAAGATTGGACAAGTTTTAGCTTGATATCATATTCTTTCATTGCTTTATCGGTTAAATTCATAAGGCTACTACCAGGTTCAATACCGATAATCTTATTATTTAATTCATCCTTATGAGTATTTAAATCCTCAATACTGTTAATATCTTTCATATAAGAAGGAACGACTAAACCAAGTCCAGTTCCTTCATACCATTTCGACTTTAAGACAATGTCATTTTTATACCGATCATTTAAGGGTTTATCGGTAACTGGGAGCCATACTTCTAAATTTGCATCAACATCGCCGCGGGCTACACCTGTCCAAATTGCCGCTTTTTCTAAATACATGAGTTCAACTTTATAGCCTTTTTGTTCTAATAAAACTTTCCACATATTTGCGGTTGCAATATTTTCTTTCCAACTTGTTACACCGAGTTTAATTTTCCCTTTTGTATTAGCATTTGTTGCATTACAAGAGGTAATAATCATACTGATAAATAACAAAATGCATATAAGCCATATTTTTCGTCTCATTGGAATCCTCCCGTTTTATCAATAGTGCATTTATAATTCTTTAAATAGAAGAGATTGCGTATACAAATAAATGTATAAGTGAACCTTCTTATTATGAACGGATACGAGAATTTTAAAAAAAGCATATTAATGTCATTTCTATGTAATATTTCTGTTTAAAATCGCTACACTATGTGAATAGATAGGCAGAAAAGGAGTCGTTTTATGGAAAATACAAAAGTACGTGTTGAAAACGTAACAAAAGTATTTGGAAAAAATCCTCAAAGAGCAGTTGCCTTATTAAAAGAAGGAAAAAGTAAATCAGAAATATTAAAAGAAACAGGAATGAACGTTGGGGTGAAAAAAGCAACGTTTGAAGTATATACAGGAGAAATATTTGTGATTATGGGATTATCAGGGAGTGGGAAGTCCACTTTAGTTCGAATGTTAAACCAACTAATAAAACCGACAGCAGGCCATATATACATAGACGGAGAAGACATCGCAACGATGGGGAAAGAAGCACTTAGGAAAGTCAGAAGAACGAAAATGAGTATGGTTTTTCAAAAGTTTGCGTTATTTCCTCATCGTACGGTTTTGCAAAACGTTGCCTATGGTTTAGAAATACAAGGGGTTCCGGTAGAAGAAAGAGAAGCAAAGGCTTTGGAATCGCTTAAATTAGTAGGATTAGATCACCATAAAGATAGCTTTCCAGGACAATTGAGCGGTGGTATGCAGCAACGCGTTGGGATTGCGAGAGCTCTGACAAATAATCCAGATGTTCTTCTCATGGACGAGTCATTTAGCGCATTAGACCCACTTATTCGAAAAGAAATGCAGGATGAATTGTTAGAGCTACAAGATAAAATGGAAAAAACTATTATTTTTATTACGCATGATTTAGATGAAGCGCTTCGAATTGGCGATCGTATTGCATTAATGAAAGATGGAGAAATTGTTCAAATCGGAACTCCTGAAGAAATTATGATGAGTCCTGCGAATGAATTCGTAGAGAAGTTTGTTGCGGATGTGAATTTAGGAAAAGTAATTACTGCTGAATCCATTCTGAAGAGACCAGAAACATTATTAATTGATCGAGGTCCTCGCGTGGCACTACAAATTATGAGAAATGCAGGTGTGTCTACCGTATATGTTGTAAACAAAAAGCATGAATTTTTAGGGGTATTAACAGCTGATGATGCGAGTAAAGCGGTTCAAAAACAGTGGCCAATTGCTGATTTGTTAATAAAAGATATTCCGCACGTGTATGTAGATACACTACTGGAAGAAACGTATGCGAAAATGGCGGAAATGAAGCTGCCATTACCAGTAATTGATGAAAAGAAAAGGTTAAGAGGTATAATAAAACGAGAAAGTGTCATTCAAGCCCTTGCAGGAAATATCGAGGAAGAGGTGAATGACGATGAATAGTATTCCGCGTATTCCGTTAGGTGAATGGGTTGATGCATTCGTTGCAAGTTTATATGCGCATTTTGAAGGCCTGTTTAGAGGATTTTCATATGTAATTGGTGGTTTCGTTGATTTACTTACGAATTTATTAACGTTGATTCCCGCATTTTTAATGATCATAATCGTATGTTTTCTTGTTTGGTACACAACTAGGAAAATATCTTTAGTGATTTTTGCGTTAATCGGTTTATTATTCATTTTAAATATTAATTACTGGGGACAAACGATGCAAACATTAGCGCTTGTTCTCACATCGGTTATTATTTCTATTATTGTTGGGATTCCAATTGGCATTTTGGCATCTCAAAATGAACGATTTTCAAAAATTTTAAAGCCAACATTAGACTTTATGCAAACAATGCCAGCATTCGTTTATCTCATTCCAGCAATTACATTTTTCGGAGTAGGTGTTGTTCCAGGTATTATCGCATCTGTTATTTTTGCGATGCCGCCAACAATTCGTTTTACAGACTTAGGAATTAGACAAGTACCAGAAGACTTAATTGAAGCTGCAAATGCATTTGGTTCTACCGCATCGCAAAAGCTATTTAAAGTTCAGTTACCTCTCGCAACGGGAACAATTATGGCCGGCGTAAATCAAAGCATTATGCTATCTTTATCGATGGTTGTTACAGCTTCACTTGTAGGTGCACCAGGACTTGGAGTAGATGTGTATCGTTCAGTTACACAAGTTAACATTGGAATGGGCTTTGAAGCTGGACTAGCTATCGTAGTCATTGCGATTGTGTTGGATCGAATCACTCAAGGATTTCATAGGAAAAGAAGAGTGTAAATAGAAATGAAACACGCATCATAAGTGAGGGTACTCATTATGATACGTGTTTTTTATTTGGATGAAAGTGTAGAATGAAACAGGGTTACATACGCACAATTACTGAACCTCCAGCTGGTGCACATACTTGATTTTGTTGTTGTTCCATCGCTTTTATTAATTGATTATTTTCTTCGATTAATGAAATCAATTTTGCTAATTGATTTTCAAGGTTTGCCATTCGTTGCATCATGTAATGAGAGTCATTAGAAATTGGTGAGGTAGTTCGTATAGTGTTGTTTGGATAGGAGATTGGGGGGATTCATATGAGGATTCCAATGTGGATGCATATGATTTGTTCCTCCTTTATTGAACTACCCCCACCTACCTCTATACGAGCTTGAGGTGAGGGATTCATATGTTTCTGCCCAAACAAAAACACTTCCTCTCGTTCAACAAAGAGGATACAACGATATAGAAATTCAGTAGTGTCCTTATGCAAGACGACCTCTTTCTCTCTTCCGAGGAAAACAGAAAAGGTACAGCTACTTTCTTCCTATATCGAGACGAAGAACACCATGCCATGCATCCAGTTCCTAGACCTGTTATCTGCTCTGGTGCCAAGCGTAAGAGACTGGGACAAGGGGCTCTTTTTTTATTATGCAAACAGTTTTTCCAGTTTTTTCTTTTCACTTTCAAATAAGTCTAATCGCTCAATTTGTAATGCCTCTTTTGGCTGATTTACATCATATAACTGATAGAAATGATGTGTACGAATATCCAATCGATTGTTTAATTGATGCCAATGGCTCCAGTGGTG
>NZ_JAGDQK010000045.1:0-49284 GCF_017498755.1 Bacillus sp. XF8
TGATGATGGCAGAGAGGTCACACCCGTTCCCATACCGAACACGGAAGTTAAGCTCTCTAGCGCCGATGGTAGTTGGGGCCTTGCCCCTGTGAGAGTAGGACGTCGCCAAGCAATTAAAGCACGAGTCAATTGACTCGTGCTTTTTATGTTTTAAGGTAAAAAGACAATAAAAGCATTGTAGAAGAAAGTTTAATTTCATTATGTGGATGACAAACACACTGCCCAGTTAGGATTCATATCATACATATATAACGAAACGATGTATATTTTCCGAAAAAGTGTCAAGGAATAGGAGTAAGTATATTTAAATTCAAAATAAAAGGGGGGAAATATCCTATATCGTTTTCATTTAGAGGAAAGTGATTAGGATAAAGATATGGAAACAAAACATGAGGTTTGCATTATATGTGAGAATAGGAAAGATGATGGTATACATGTACACATGAGTTTTATATGTGATACTTGTGAACGGGAGATGGTAGAAACTGAAACGAATGATCCTAAATATATATACTATTTACAACAGCTACGGAAAATTCAAATATTATATTCATAAATAGGCACACATGCCTATTATTTTTTTTGTCCTAATATCTCTGTATAATAAGTAGAGAATGAAGAGTAAGGAAGAGATGAACATGAATCAAAATCGAATACCGTTATATGAAGCGTTAATCCAGTTTAAAGATAAAAAGCCACTATCTTTACATGTTCCAGGACATAAGAATGGTTTGAATTTTCCGGAGCAGGCACAAGCCGATTTTAGTGATGTACTTTCTATCGATGTAACAGAATTAGCAGGATTAGATGATTTGCATAGTCCGTTTGAATGTATAGATGAAGCACAGCAATTGCTAGCTGATGTATATGGTGTAAAAAAGAGTTATTTTTTAATTAATGGTTCTACAGTCGGAAATTTGGCAATGATTTTATCATGCTGCGAGGAGCATGATATTGTCCTTGTACAAAGAAATTGTCACAAGTCTATTATCAATGGCTTGAAGTTAGCTGGAGTGAATCCAGTATTTTTAGAGCCTTGGATTGATGAATTGTATGGCGTGCCAGTTGGAGTTCAGCATGAGGTTATTAAGGAAGCTATTGAACGATATCCAGAAGCAAGAGCATTGATTTTAACACATCCTAATTATTACGGTATGGGGATGGATTTAAAAGAAAGTATTATGTGTGCACATGCACATAAAATTCCTGTTTTAGTAGATGAGGCACATGGAGCCCATTTTTGTATAGGGGAACCATTTCCTAAGTCAGCATTAGAATACGGTGCTGATATAGTTGTACACTCAGCGCATAAAACATTACCCGCTATGACTATGGGTTCTTATTTGCATATCAATAGTAATTTAGTGAATGAAGAAAAAGTTTCTTCTTATTTAAGTATGCTACAATCTAGCAGCCCGTCTTATCCAATTATGGCCTCACTAGATGTAGCTCGTTTTGCGCTAGCAAATATGAAGGAGAAGGGCTGTCTTGAAATTGTGGAGTTTGTGAGGGGATTTAGGAAGGGATTGCAAAGTATTCCACAAATCGCTGTTTTACAATATCCTTTGCAGGATGAGCTCAAAGTTACGGTACAAACGCGCTGTGAGCTGTCTGGATACGAATTACAATCTATATTTGAAAAGATAGGTATATACGCAGAAATGGCTGATCCATTTAATGTTCTATTTATTTTACCATTGCAAGTGAATGAGCAGTATATAAAAGCGATAGAAGTAATACGGTCAGCATTACGTAAGTATACGGTAACAGACAAGATACCATCTATTCGGTATACTTGCAAAGGGGCCTTTTCTTCTTTACCATTTACTTATAAGCAATTAGGAAAGTATAAGAAAAAAGTTATACCTTTACAAGAAGCTGCTGGGATGATTGCAGCGGATATGGTTATTCCGTATCCACCGGGCATTCCATTACTTATGTATGGAGAGGAAATTAATACAGAACACATCGAACAAATTTCTTATTTAGAAGAAACAGGTGCCCGTTTTCAAGGAAATATAAAATATATAAATGTGTATGATATAGAAAGAAAGTAGGTTTCAGGATGAAGGGATTATTTGTAACAATTGAAGGGCCGGAGGGGTCAGGTAAATCGACATTAATTACAAAGTTATTACCGTACTTTGAAAAGAAAGAACAAAAAGTAATAGCAACAAGGGAACCAGGTGGTATCGCGATTTCAGAAGAGATTCGAGGAATCTTACATAAACAAGAGTATACGATGATGGAAGCACGTACAGAGGCATTATTATATGCTGCAGCACGGAGACAGCATTTAGTAGAGAAGGTTATGCCAGCCTTGAAGAAAAACTACCTCGTGATATGTGATCGTTTTATTGACAGTTCTCTTGCTTATCAAGGCTATGCAAGAGGTTTAGGTATTGATAAGGTATTTGAAATTAATCGGTTTGCAACTGAAGACTGTATGCCTAAATTGACAATCTATCTAGATATTGAACCTGAAGTAGGCTTAGCACGCATTGAAAAGGATGCTAATCGTGAAGTGAATCGTTTAGATATGGAAAGCATGCAATTTCATAAGCGCGTCCGTGAGGGGTATTTACAGCTTGTAGAGCGCTTTTCAGATCGCATAGTTGTTGTGAATGCAGATCAACCAATAGAAAAGATTATGGAAGAAGTTATTCAGCTTATAGAAAATAAATTGTTATAATAGAAGGAAAGTATAAAACAAGTGAGGTATGCATTATGACGAGGACGTGGGAGCAGCTTTCTGCTATACAACCCATTGGTGTAAAGATGTTGATGAATAGTATTGCAAAAGGGCGTATATCCCACGCTTATTTGTTAGAAGGCGCAAAAGGAACTGGAAAATATGAAACGGCAATTCAAATGGCAAAAAGTTTTCTTTGTTTACAAAGAAAAGGTGTAGAACCGTGTCATGCATGTACGAATTGCCGACGGATTGATTCAGGTAACCATCCTAATTTACATGTCGTAAAACCAGATGGGTTATCTATTAAAAAACAACAAATTCATGATTTACAGGAAGAGTTTTCAAAAACAGGTTTAGAGGCAAATAAAAAGGTGTATATTATTGAGCACGCAGATCGAATGACGGCAAATGCTGCTAATACCTTATTGAAATTTTTAGAAGAACCAAGTAGCGATACAACGGCTATTTTACTTACTGAACAAAGTCATCAAATTTTAAATACGATTTTATCCCGTTGTCAAGTTGTAACATTTAGACCTCTCGCTGCAGAAGCCTTAATTGAGAGGTTACAGGCGGAAGGAGTTGCAGTTTCTTTATCTACTCTTTCCGCGCAGCTTACGAATAGTTTTGAGGAAGCATTATTACTGTGCAATGATGAATGGTTTGCACAAGCACGAACTTTAGTGATAAAATTATGTGAAGCGCTCGAAAAAGATACAGCCTCTCTTTTTTTTGTACAAGAAAAGTGGGGGAAACACTTTGGAGAGAAGGAACAATTACAACAAGGTTTAGATATGTTACTCCTTATTTATAAGGATTTATTATATGTTCAACTAGGAGAGGAAGATCGTCTTGTCTTTCAAGAGCAAAAGGAGATGTTTCATTCTTTCTCCTACGCTCAAAAGCGCATTGTATCAGCTCTTTTTAATATATTAGAAGCAAAAAATAGAATCAACGCTAATGTAAATGCGCAGCTTGTGTTCGAACAGTTAGTGTTGCGGTTGCAGGAGGGATGACCGTTTTGTATGATGTAGTAGGTGTTCGCTTTAAGAAGGCCGGAAAAGTGTATTACTTTGACCCGAATCA
The DNA here is from genome assembly GCF_017498755.1 of Bacillus sp. XF8. Taxonomy (NCBI): domain Bacteria; kingdom Bacillati; phylum Bacillota; class Bacilli; order Caryophanales; family Bacillaceae; genus Bacillus; species Bacillus sp. XF8. The sequence goes on from NZ_JAGDQK010000045.1 coordinate 3,782, forward strand.
ATTCGATATCTCAGAAAATGAATTTGTGATCGTGGAAACTGTACGAGGTATTGAGTATGGGAAAGTAGTTATTACAAAAAAGCAAGTTGATGAAAACGATGTTGTACTGCCGCTAAAAAAAGTCATTCGCATTGCAAATGAAAATGATCGGACAATTGTTGAAGAGAACAAACATGCTGCAAAAGAGGCGTATCAAGTTTGTCAACAAAAGGTAGGGGAACATAAGCTTGATATGAAACTTGTAGACGTAGAATATACATTTGATCGCAATAAGATCATTTTCTATTTTACAGCGGATGGTCGTATTGACTTCCGTGAGCTTGTAAAAGACTTAGCGGCAATTTTCCGGACAAGAATTGAGCTAAGACAAATTGGTGTTCGCGATGAAGCAAAAATGCTTGGTGGTATTGGTCCGTGTGGTCGTATGCTTTGTTGTTCTACATTTTTAGGTGATTTTGAACCTGTATCCATTAAAATGGCGAAGGATCAAAATTTATCATTAAATCCTGCGAAAATTTCTGGCTTATGTGGCCGATTAATGTGTTGCTTAAAATATGAGAACGACGAGTATGAAGCGGCAAAGGAGCAACTCCCTGATTTAGATCAACGTATACAAACACCGCATGGTCTTGGACGCGTCATCGGATTAAATATTTTAGAAAGATTAATTCAAGTGGAGCTAGTAGACAAGGAACGGATAGTAGAATATACGTTAGATGAATTAATTAATGAAGGGGTCGTTTCGAGTCAAACCACAGATTAATGAGGTGGGTGCTTGTGGAGAAAAAGGATATTTTTGCAGCGGTTTCCAGTATGGAAGAGCAAATTGGACATTTATACAAACAGTTGGGAGAATTAAAGCAACATCTTGCAGAGTTACTTGAAGAAAACCAACATATTAAAATGGAAAATGAAAATTTGCGACGTCGTTTTGAAGAAGTACAGAATAAGGAAAAACAAAAAACTCAAAAACGAAAAGAAATGAAACCCAAAACGGATATTGGTGAAGGGTATGATAACTTAGCCCGTCTATATCAAGAAGGTTTCCATATCTGTAATTTACATTATGGAAGTGTACGTAAAGAAGGAGATTGTTTATTCTGTCTGTCATTTTTAAATAAAAAATGAAATTACCTTTCCAATATATTGGAAAGGTAATTTTTTATACATGAGAGTAAAGATAAGATGAAATAGTTTTTGCTTTTACGTAAATAGGGTAGGTTAAGTATAAGAAAGGGAATAGCATATGCACTTATATGAAGATGAACGTTTAGATTATTTACTAGCAGAAGAAATGAAAATTATTCAAAGCCCATCTGTGTTTAATTTTTCTTTAGACGCAGTGTTACTTGCAAATTTTGCATGGGTTCCGATTCAAAAGGGAAATTTACTTGATTTATGTACAGGAAATGCTGTTATTCCACTTTTATTAAGCACAAGAACGAAAGGAAATATTACAGGAGTAGAAATTCAAGAACGCTTGTATGATATGGGAATAAGAAGCGTCCAGTATAATAAGTTAGAAGAAAGAATCCAATTAATACATGGAGACTTAAAGGATATGCCAGAACAGCTTGGGCGCCATCAATACGATGTTGTAACATGTAATCCGCCATATTTTCAAACGCCAAAGGCGTCTGAGAAAAACATTAACGAGCATTTAGCTATAGCTCGTCATGAAATTATGTGCACATTAGAGGATGTCGTATATGCTAGTAGTCAGCTTGTAAAACAAGGTGGTAAGGTAGCGTTTGTTCATCGCCCAGGTCGATTACTTGATATTGTAACATTAATGAGAAAGTATAAGATTGAACCCAAACGTGTGCAGTTTGTATATCCAAAGGCGGGGAAAGAAGCAAATACGCTGCTAATAGAAGGAATTAAAGATGGAAATGCAGATTTAAAAATTTTACCGCCCCTTTTTGTATATGAGGAAAATAATGAGTATACAAAGGAGCTTCGTTCGATTTTATATGGAGAAGAATAAACATTATTTTTATGTAGTGGAATGTTCAGATAGAAGTTATTATGCAGGGTATACAAATAATTTAGAGAAACGAATTCAAACTCATAATAGCGGGAAGGGAGCACGTTATACTCGTGCTAGGCTTCCTGTTGTTTTAAAATATGTAGAGGTTCATGAAGATAAAACAACAGCTATGCAAGCTGAATATCATTTTAAACAGTTAAAGCGAAAAGACAAAGAAGAATATATGCAAAAAGGAGAACGCTATGTGGCAGCAAAAAAGCTTTCAAGCAAATGAAAAGGGAGTCTTATATTTAGTTCCAACACCGATTGGTAATTTAGAAGATATGACGTTTCGTTCTATTCGGATATTGAAAGAGGCTGATATCATTGCTGCTGAAGATACGCGGCAGACGAAAAAGCTTTGTAATTATTTTGAAATTGAAACACCGGTTATGAGTTATCATGAGCATAATAAGGGAGTAAGTGGGCAGAAAATTTTAGATAAGCTGGAAGATGGAAAAACAGTAGCGCTTGTAAGTGATGCTGGTATGCCTTGTATTTCTGATCCGGGTTACGACATTGTTGTAGAAGCTGTAGAGGAGCAATACCATGTTATTCCGCTTCCGGGGGCAAACGCTGCTCTTACAGCGTTAATTGCATCAGGATTAGAAACGAGACATTTCTACTTTTATGGATTTTTACAAAGAAATAAAAAAGAGCGTAAGGCGGAATTAGAAAAGCTTCGTTATGTTCCAACTACGATGATGTTCTATGAAGCGCCACATCGGTTAGATGATACATTAATTTCTATGAAAGAAGTACTTGGAAATAGAGAAATTGTATTGTGCCGAGAGTTAACGAAAAAATTTGAGGAATTTATTCGTGGCTCGATAGAAGAAGCAATCGAATGGACAAAACAAAATGAAGTTCGTGGTGAATTTTGTATATTGGTATCCGGATCAAAAGAGGAAGCTGCTCCAGAGGAACAATGGTGGGAATCTATATCAGTATATGATCATATCGAATATTATATAAACGAGCAAGGAATGTCTTCAAAGGATGCAATTAAAAAAGTTGCCAAAGATCGAGATTTGTCGAAACGAGACGTCTATCAAATCTATCATGTCGATAAAAAATAAGCTTCTCATAATTGAGAAGCTTATTTTGCTGCTTGAATATATTGTTGAAGTTCGTTTAAGATTTGTTCAGCGCCTTCTTTGCTTAAAATAATTTTACCTTCAGCTAAAGAAAGGTTACCATCAGATACTTCACCAGTTACTTGGCAAGTCATGTTTGGCTTATATTTTTTTAGGATGATTTTTTCGTCATCAACGTAAATTTCAAGAGCATCCTTTTCAGCAATACCTAATGTACGACGTAATTCAATCGGAATTACAACACGGCCTAATTCATCAACTTTACGAACGATACCAGTAGATTTCATATTCGTTATCCTCCTCATATTCTGTAAGTTTGCGAGTCTATATTTTAATTCGTCATTTTTCGACAAAATACCCTATGAACATATGATACCAATCATTTACATTTCCGTCAATTCTTAAATTTTATATTTTATAAAAGAATTATAGATTTTTATACTTCTTATATATAATAGAAAATGAAAGAATTACACAAGTATTTCACTGTATTTTTTAATTTTATCAATATTTCAGATAAATTACTGTATATTTTTTTTGAATATGAGTAATAGATGATAAAGATAATCGAGCATTAATTCGTTTTTATGCGTCAGTTTTTGATATACTGTTTATAAATACATATGAGGTCATTTGGGAGGTTCAAAACAATGACAGAGGAAAATAAGACCTTTTATATCACTACTCCAATTTATTATCCAAGCGGAAAGCTTCATATTGGACATGCTTACACAACGGTAGCAGGAGATGCAATGGCACGCTACAAGCGTATGCAAGGATATGATGTTCATTATTTAACAGGTACTGATGAGCATGGACAAAAGATTCAAAAGAAAGCAGAAGAACTACAAGTTACACCACAAGCATATGTTGATAACATTGTAGCAGGAATTAAAGAACTGTGGGAGAAAATGGACATTTCTTACGATGACTTTATTCGTACAACCGAAGATCGTCATAAAGAAGTTGTCGAAAAGATTTTTAAACAACTTGTCGATCAAGGTGATATTTATCTTGATGAATATGAAGGATGGTACTCTGTACAGGATGAAACATTCTATACAGAACACCAACTTGTGGATCCAATTATGGAAGGCGACAAAGTAGTCGGCGGAAAAAGCCCAGATAGTGGTCATGCTGTAGAACTTGTTCGCGAAGAATCTTACTTCTTTAGAATGGGGAAATATGTAGATCGACTGCTACAATTTTATGAAGAAAATCCACACTTCATCCAACCTGAATCTCGTAAAAATGAAATGATTAATAACTTCATTAAACCAGGTCTAGAAGATTTAGCAGTTTCTCGTACTTCTTTTGATTGGGGAATTCGTGTGCCAGGTAACCCAAAACACGTTATTTACGTATGGGTAGATGCATTATCTAACTACATTACAGCACTAGGATATGGAACAGATAATGAAGAGAAATATAAAAAGTATTGGCCAGCAGATGTTCATTTAGTAGGAAAAGAAATTGTTCGTTTCCATACAATTTATTGGCCAATTATTTTAATGGCACTAGATTTACCACTGCCGAAAAAGGTATTTGCTCATGGCTGGATCTTAATGAAAGATGGAAAAATGAGTAAATCAAAAGGAAACGTAGTTGATCCTGTTACGTTAATTGATCGTTACGGATTGGATGCATTACGTTATTATTTACTTCGCGAAGTTCCATTTGGATCAGACGGTGTATTTACGCCAGAAGGTTTTGTAGAGCGAATTAATTTTGACCTTGCAAACGACTTAGGAAACTTATTAAATCGTACAGTAGCGATGATTGATAAGTACTTTAATGGAGAAGTTCCTGCTTTTAAAGAAAATGTAACAGAGTTTGATGAAACGTTAGTAACATTTGCGCAGGATACATTGAAAAAAGTAGAAGAAGCGATGGAAAACATGGAGTTTTCAGTAGCATTAAGCTCCATTTGGCAATTGGTTAGCCGTACGAATAAATATATTGATGAAACACAACCTTGGGTATTGGCGAAAGATGAGAATGATCGTGATAAACTTGCTTCCGTAATGGCACACCTTGCAGAAATGCTTCGCCAAATGGGCATTATGCTTATGCCATTCTTGACAGCAACACCAAGTAAAATCTTTGCGCAACTTGGCCTTACAGATGAAGCACATCAATCTTGGGGTAGTCTTTCTACGATTGGCTGTATTCCAGCTGGTACGAAGGTAGTCAAAGGACAACCAATTTTCCCACGCTTAGAGGTGGAAGTAGAGGTTGAATATATTAAAGAACAAATGAAAGGTTCTGCTCCTAAAGTGGAAGAGAAAAAGGCAGAGGAACCAAAAACAGAAGAAATTACAATAGATGATTTCTTTAAAGTTGAATTGCGTGTGGCGGAAGTAATAGAAGCAGAGCCTGTAAAAAAAGCAGACAAACTGTTAAAGATTCAACTTGATTTAGGAACAGAAAAGCGACAAGTTGTTTCTGGAATTGCTAAATTTTATACACCAGAAGAATTAAAAGGTAAAAAAGTTATTTGTGTAACGAATTTAAAACCAGTAAAATTACGTGGTGAATTATCACAAGGTATGATTTTAGCAGGTGAAGAAAACGGAGTATTGTCGTTAGCAACAATTGATCAAAATTTACCAAATGGTACAAAAATCAAGTAATCTTGACAAAATAAGAGATGTTTCACGTGTAACATTCGTGGAGCATCTTTTTTCTTGTCAGGAATCTTTTTAAAAGTTCCTTTTTTGTATTAAGATTGTACTATTGTTGTCATTACGTTGTTAGTGAAGAGATTTTTAATTCAAATAAAAGGAGTTATTTGTTATGTTATTTGATACACATTCACATTTAAATGCAGAGCAATTTGAAGAAGATTTACAGGAAGTCATTGTAAGAATGAAAGAAGCTGGAGTTTCGTATACAGTTGTTGTTGGTTTTGATGAAGTAACAATAAAAAAAGCAATTGAACTCGCAGAAACGTATGACTTTATTTATGCAGCGGTTGGTTGGCATCCCGTTGATGCAATTGATATGACAGAAGATCATTTAGTTTGGTTAGAAGAGTTAGCAGCACATCCAAAAGTTGTTGCTCTTGGTGAAATGGGATTAGATTATCATTGGGACAAATCTCCGAAAGAGGTACAGAAAGAAGTATTTCGTAAACAAATTCAGTTAGCAAGGAAAGTAAAGTTGCCTATTATTATACATAACCGCGATGCAACGCAAGATATTGTGGATATTCTAGAAGAAGAAAATGCAGCTGAAGTAGGCGGTATTATGCATTGTTTTAGCGGTAGTGTAGAAGTAGCAAAACAATGTATCGATATGAATTTCTTAATTTCATTGGGGGGACCAGTAACGTTCAAAAATGCAAAGAAACCGAAAGAAGTTGCAATGGAAATTCCAATGGAAAAGCTATTAATAGAAACAGATTGTCCATACTTAACGCCACATCCGTTTCGTGGTAAACGAAATGAGCCAAGCTATGTGAAACTTGTGGCAGAAGAAATTGCTAACTTAAAAGGCATTTCATACGAAGAGGTCGCAAAGATAACTACAGAAAATGCAAAAGCTTTATTTGGTGTTGAATAAGAAAGAATGGGGGGCCATTCTTTCCTTTTATCCTTTTTGTGTTGTTACCTTAGAATGAAAAGGATGCTAGAAGGACAATACAATTTAGTCAATTAGCGGATAGATTTATGGGGAAGAAAACAAGTAAAGATTAAAGTGTTACAATAAGAAGAGTAGGCAGAGGATTTTTTCTCCTCTGCTTTTTAAATTGCATCAATGGGAAAATAATAATGGAAAAGTATTCGTTTTTTTGTTTTACTAAGTAGAGACGAAATGAGTGTGGAGGCAGTCATGAAAATTAAAGAGATTATCGTTGTAGAAGGTAAAGATGATACAGTTGCAATTAAGCGCGCTGTTGATGCAGATACAATTGAGACGAACGGTTCAGCAATCGGTGATCATGTCATTGAGCAAGTAAAATTGGCACAGCAAAAACGAGGCGTTATTATTTTGACGGACCCTGATTATCCGGGAGAGCGTATTCGGAAAATTATTTCTGAAAAGGTTCCGGGGTGTAAGCATGCTTTCTTACCAAAAGAAGAAGCGCTTGCAAAAAGAAAAAAAGGAGTCGGGATTGAACATGCTTCCAATGAATCCATTCACCGTGCTTTAGAAAATATTCATGAAGAAATGGAAGCTTATACGAGCGAAATTAGTTGGAGTGACCTAGTAGATGCTGGCCTAGTGGGCGGAGAACAGGCAAAAAGTCGTAGAGAAAAAATGGGTAAACTATTAAAGATTGGTTATACAAATGCGAAGCAGTTACATAAACGTTTACAAATGTTTCAAGTTTCAAAAGAAGCATTTGCGGAAGCATATAAACAAGTATTACAGGAGGAAAAGAAATGAAGGATATCGCAACACCGAATCGTACGAAAGACATTGTTGAAAAGTACGGGTTTTCATTCAAAAAGAGTTTAGGACAAAATTTTTTAATTGATACAAATGTATTAAATCGTATTGTAGATTATGCAGAAATCGGATCAGAGAGCGGGGCTATTGAAATTGGTCCTGGTATTGGAGCGTTAACAGAGCAATTAGCAAAGCGTGCTAAAAAGGTAGTAGCCTTTGAAATTGATCAACGATTATTACCAATTTTAGATGAGACGTTAGCTCCTTATGGTAATGTAACTGTTATTAATAAGGATGTTTTAAAGGCGGATGTGCATGAAGTATTTGGAGAGCAATTCGAAGAAGGACAAGACGTAATGGTGGTAGCTAATTTACCGTATTATGTTACAACACCAATTTTATTTAAGTTGCTTGAAGAACAGCTACCAGTTCGTGGGTTTGTCGTTATGATGCAGAAGGAAGTAGGTGATCGTTTAGCGGCTAAACCAGGAACGAAAGATTACGGATCTTTATCTATCGCAATCCAATACTATACGGAAGTAGAAACCGTTATGACTGTTCCTCGTACTGTATTTGTACCACAGCCAAATGTAGATTCTGCGGTTATTCGTCTTTTAAAACGTCAAAAACCGATTGTTGAAGTGGAAGATGAGAAATTTTTCTTTGAGGTAGTACGAGCAAGTTTTGCGCAACGTCGTAAAACGTTGATGAATAACTTATCAAATAATCTAAATGGTTTCCCGAAAGATAAAGAGTTATTAGATCGTATTTTAACGGACGTAGGCATTGATCCAAAACGACGAGGCGAAACATTATCAATCGAAGAATTTGCAGCGCTGAGTAATGCGTTAGTTTCTCATAAAGAATAAAAGGACAGCTCAAGTCGAGCTGTCCTTTTTGTCACCCTTTTCACTCTAAATTCATACGTTAAAAACAGAACATGGTTAGTGAGATGGCCTAATGAGTTTGGAGGTAGGATGATGGCTGTACATGTTGGAGATTTAGTAGAACGACAGTCTTATAACCGAGATATTCTTTTTCGCATTACAGAAATAAAAGGTGAGATTGCAATATTATTTGGAGAAGAAGTCAGGCTTGTAGCGGATGCACCGCTTGAAGATTTAATTAGCATTGACCAGAGAGAGTACAAGAAGAGAGCGAAGCGTGAAAAGGAAACGATAGAGCAAACATATCGTCTGTTTCAACAAGACTATGTCTTGATGAAGCAACGTCATGAACATAATTCTACAGGTGGATATACGAGTGAAGTTAACTATTTTCAAATGCCAGGTAGGGTGTTGCATATAGATGGAGACCCATTATATTTACGGAAATGTTTAGATCTATATACAAAGATAGGTGTTCCAGTTCAAGGTGTCCATTGTAAAGAAACAGAAATGCATGAAAAGGTAGTTGATTTAATCGATCATTTTCGTCCAGATATTTTAGTAATTACAGGTCATGATGCATATACAAAATCAAAAGGAGTTATGGGAGATTTAGCAGCTTATCGTCATTCACGGCATTTTGTACAGGCCGTGCGGGAAGTACGAAAAAAATACCCATCTTTAGATCAACTTGTTATTTTTGCTGGGGCATGTCAGTCTCATTTTGAAGCTTTAATTCGAGCTGGGGCTAATTTTGCTAGTTCACCATCGCGTATTAATATTCATGCATTGGATCCAGTATATGTAGTGGGAAAGATTAGTTTTACTTCATTTATGGAGCGCGTAAATGTATGGGATGTTGTTCGAAATACTATTACTGGGCAAAAAGGTCTTGGTGGTATTGAGACCCGGGGACTTTTACGAACAGGGTTACCTTTTCAATATTATGAAGAGTAAGCAAGGTATATAGATGTACCTTGCTTTTATTATGGAAAAAGTATCGGTTTGCGTGGTAAAAGATGTACCTTAAACAAGGATTTGTAAGTGATTGGATAAAAAAAGATAAGAACGTACAGACTATACAATAATACTTTTAAAATATAGTAATTCTTCTATCTATTCGAACGCATTAGGTTCTTGCGAAGATATTGTCCGTTACATATAGGCAATGATTGGGATAGATATATCATGTATTTATGTATTCACTCTAAATTACAGCGAGGTGTAGCAAAGTATATGTCAAAACGTTTAGATGAAATAAAAAGTGAATTAGATCATCATCTTGGGAAGCGTCTTATGTTAAAAGCGAATAGTGGAAGAAGAAAAACAGTGGAACAATCAGGTGTACTAGCAGAAACTTATCGTTCTGTTTTTGTTGTACAGTTAGATCAACAGGAGGATACGCTGCAGCGTGTTTCCTATAGCTATGCAGATGTTTTAACAGAAACGGTGGAATTAACGTTTTATGATGATCCTCATAGCGAGGTTATTTTAGGATAATCACCTACTCTGTTACATATATTCCCATAAATAAAGAAGGACATTTTTTTGTAAACTAATTATACCGTAGCAAAATAAGGAGGGACCCTGCATTGAGTAGACGAAGAGGAGTTATGTCAAATCAGTTTAAAGAAGAGCTTGCAAAAGAGCTTGGATTTTATGATGTTGTTCAGAAAGAAGGATGGGGCGGAATTCGTGCGAAAGATGCTGGTAATATGGTGAAACGGGCCATTGAGATTGCAGAGCAGCAATTAATGAAACAAAACCAGTAGTTGTAAGATAACTTCTATGCTACGGTAGCCGAGGAGAAATTCCTCGGCTTTTTGCACGCTAAAAGGTATCATCATTTTACATAAGTAGTTTCATTCTGAATGCTTTTCGTTATAATTAGGGAAGTGTCATCGTCTTACTATAAATTTATGGTAAAATAAACGATAAAAGATTGAGTACATAGAGTGGGTGAATAGATTGAAGCTACTAGTGAAAGCACCAGCAAAGATTAATCTGTCGTTAGATGTACTAGGGAAAAGACAAGACGGTTATCATGAAGTGAAAATGATTATGACAACAATCGATTTAGCAGATCGTTTAGAGCTAACGGAGTTATCAGAAGACCGCATCGAAATTGTATCCCATAATCGGTATGTCCCAGACGACCAGCGTAATTTGGCTTATCAAGCAGCGAAATTATTAAAAGAGAGATTTCAAGTGAAGAGAGGCGTATCTATTTCTATTGAAAAAACAATTCCAGTGGCAGCAGGATTAGCAGGTGGAAGCAGTGATGCAGCTGCTACATTACGAGGACTTAATAAGTTATGGAATTTAGGGTTAACAATAGATGAACTAGCGGAACTTGGAGCAGAAATTGGATCTGATGTATCCTTTTGTGTATATGGCGGAACAGCGATTGCTACAGGAAGAGGGGAAAAGATTGAACATATAAAGACACCTCCTTCTTGTTGGGTTATTTTAGCTAAGCCTCACATCGGCGTATCTACTGCTGACGTATATGGAAATTTACAATTAAATCGCGTTACACATCCAGATGTAGAGCAGATGGTTGAATGCATTAATAGTGGCGACTATAAAGGAATTTGTGGTGCTGTTGGAAATGTACTAGAAGATGTGACGTTTACGATGCATCCTGAAGTTGCACGCATTAAGGCACAGATGAAGCGCTTTGGTGCAGATGCAGTTTTAATGAGTGGTAGTGGACCAACTGTATTTGGATTAGTACATCATGATTCACGTATGCATCGTATTTATAATGGTTTAAAAGGATTTTGTGAACAAGTATATGCAGTACGTCTATTAGGAGAGCGAGAAACTCTTGAATAAAGACGTATAATACGTTATGATTTGTTTAGAATATTCGTGATTTGGGGTGAGAGTGTGAAAATTAGACGGAGTACAAGACTAGTCGATATGACTTACTATTTATTGCAAAATCCTCGTCAGTTAGTTTCTCTCACTTTTTTTGCTGAACGGTATCAATCAGCTAAGTCTTCTATTAGTGAAGATTTAGTTATTATTAAACAAACGTTTGAACAACAAGGGGTCGGCACATTGCAAACGATACCAGGTGCAGCAGGAGGAGTGAAATATATTCCATATATAAGTGAAGAAGAAGCAAATCTGATTATTAATGAGCTTTGCAGTTTATTTGAGAATCCAGATCGTATCCTTCCAGGTGGATACTTATATATGACGGATCTTTTAAGTAATCCACGTTATATCAATGGGGCGGGTCGCCTATTTGCTTCTGTATTTGCGAGACAGCCGATTGATGCGGTTATGACGGTAGCAACAAAAGGAATTCCGCTTGCATATGCAGTAGCAAACTATTTAGATGTACCTGTGGTAATTGCAAGAAAAGATAATAAGGTAACAGAAGGACCAACAGTTAGTATTAACTATGTATCAGGTTCATCTAAGCGGATTCAAACAATGACTTTAGCAAAACGTAGTCTTCCGGAAGGTGCTAATGTTTTAATTGTTGATGACTTTATGAAGGCTGGAGGAACAATTCAAGGCATGATTAGTATGCTAGAAGAGTTTAATGCCAATGTTGTTGGGATCGGCGTGTTAGTAGAATCAACAGATATTGAAGAAAGACTTATTAATAACTTTGTTTCTTTAATTCGTTTATCAGAAGTAGATATTAAAGAGAAAACAATTCAAGTGGAAAAAGGGAATTATTCACTTGTACCATTTGATGAAGGGCTTGTAGAAGTTAAATAAAAAGGTAAAGCATACGCTTTATCTTTTTTTGTAAATGCAAGTGCTAGTAGGCGGTAAGCCTTTTCTTATATATAAATACAAATTGAAAAAACGACATAAAACCTTTCTTTTTAGACGGGAGAGCATCCAGCCATCCATAGAATCGATCAGATCCTATTCCTGCCCCGTGTCAAGTGAAAAAGAGGGAAAACGAGTTCAGGTAACTTTTTGTTCTTCGTGGCAGCAACTTATATGTTGAAAAATCAAAATGGATTTATATAGCTAAAGTCTTACCGCCTACTAGCAAGGTACATTCTATTTGTTTTAGAATAGATGAACTAAGTTTGTATGGGTAAATTATTTTTGAAAGTAACAATAAAATAATAAAAGGGTGAGAAAATATGAAAGTAGTTCAAACAAATCAAGCACCACAAGCAATTGGTCCATATTCACAAGGGATTATCGTAAATAACATGTTTTATAGTTCAGGACAAATTCCATTAACAGCGGGTGGAGAACTTGTAACAGGTGACGTGAAAGTACAAACAGAACAAGTATTTCAAAATTTACAAGCTGTATTAGAAGAAGCAGGAGCATCATTTGATACAGTTGTAAAAACAACTGTATTTTTAAAAGACATGGATGATTTTAATGATGTAAACGAAGTATATGGAACATATTTTTCCACACATAAACCAGCTCGTTCTTGTGTACAAGTTGCAAAATTACCGAAAGATGTTTCCGTCGAAATTGAAGTAATTGCCCTTGTAAAATAAATCTTTGTAAGCGATAACGTCTATTAATTCTTATATTCCATTAAAATAAAAATTTTTATCTTAAAAATTTTTAAAAAATTAAAGGGAAAATAGAAAATTTGTGGAATTTATACAAACATATCGCTTATTTAGAAAAGGGTGGTGAACACAAGATGGAAGTGACTGACGTAAGATTACGCCGCGTAAACACAGAAGGCCGTATGAGAGCGATTGCCTCTATTACTCTAGACCATGAGTTTGTTGTTCATGATATTCGTGTAATTGATGGCAATAATGGATTATTTGTAGCAATGCCAAGTAAACGTACTCCAGATGGAGAGTTCCGTGATATTGCGCATCCAATTAATTCTAACACACGCTCTAAAATTCAAGATGCGGTTTTAACTGAGTATCACCGTTTAGGCGAGTTAGAAGAAGTTGAGTTTGAAGAAGCAGGAGCTTCGTAAAATTCGAATAAAAAGAGCTCGAATAAAAAGAGCTCTATAATTTTGTAACAAACTCCTGTAAACACTTACAGGAGTTTGTTTTTTATTATTTAGTTATCTGTATCAGTGCCATATGGCCTCAAAGTGAAATAGTGAGAAAAGAAAATAGGCAGAGGATAATGTGCCTGTGAAAGTTTAGTTGTTTTTATCACTGCATCTGGATAAATAGTTATTAAAACGTATAAGTCGCTGCTATGAAGAATAGAAGGTGACCTGCATTCTTTTTCTCTCTTTGTTTTTACTTGGCATGGGAACTAAAAAGGCCCTGACCGCTTCTATGCAAGGCCGGATGATCTTTCCCATCTAAAAGGAAAGGCTTATATCGGTTTTTCAATTTGTAAATCTATTTTGATTTACTGGCCCCTAAGTTCCGGCTATGAAAATAAAAGAAGATCTCCACTCGTTTTCTCCTTTTGTTTTTACTTGGCATGGGAGCTAAAAAGGCCCTGACCACTTCTATGCAAGGCCGGATGATCTTTCCCACCTAAAAAAGAAGGTTTTATGTCGGTTTTTCAATTTGCACTTATATTACTTGTTTTGAATAAAATTTTCCGCTAATTAGAGCTTCACTTTATTCTCCCCTGTATATGTAAACTTCTAATTTCTTTAAAATCCTTCGAAATAGTATATCTTATTTCCTAAAAAAAGATACTAAAGAGTAAAACATCTTATAAGAAGTATGGTAAAATTTAATAGTTATGCCGTGTTTCTTGAAATATATAATGATTTAGGATAATATCTTTAATGGATAAATAGGTTGCGATGGAGGGTCTATATGTCAAACAGATTTGCAGTGATTCTAGCTGCAGGTAAAGGCACACGTATGAAGTCCAAGCTATACAAAGTGCTTCATCCTGTATGCGGAAAACCAATGGTACAGCATGTAGTCGATCAAGTATCTCAATTAGGATTGCAGAAACTTGTAACGGTAGTTGGACATGGTGCTGAAAAAGTACAAGAACAACTAGGGAACGTAAGTGAATTTGCATTGCAAGCAGAACAACTTGGTACAGCACATGCTGTTGATCAAGCTGCTGATATGCTTGCAAATGAAGAAGGAACAACTTTAGTTATTTGTGGTGATACACCGCTGATAACTGCAGAAACAATGGAAGCATTGTTAAAGCATCATGAAGAAGCAGGGGCGAAAGCAACGGTGTTAACAGCTTACATAGAAGAACCTGCTGGATATGGCCGCATTGTTCGTAATGAAAATGGTCATGTTGAAAAAATTGTTGAGCATAAAGATGCAAATGAAGTAGAGCTAGCTATTAAAGAAATTAATACAGGTACGTATTGTTTTGATAATAAAGCACTATTTGCTTCACTTTCTAAAGTTTCAAATGATAACGTACAAGGTGAATACTACCTTCCGGATGTTATTGAAATTTTGAAAAAAGAAGGTCATATTGTATCAGCTTATCAAACGGAGCATTTCGATGAAACGTTAGGTGTTAACGACAGAGTCGCTCTATCGCAAGCGGAAATTATTATGAAGAATCGTATCAATCATAAGAACATGGTGAATGGTGTTACAATTATTGATCCAAGTAACACATACATTTCTGCGGATGCAATTATTGGTAGTGATACAGTTCTTCATCCAGGAACGATTATTGAGGGTAAAACTGTAATTGGTTCAGATTGTGAAATTGGCCCACATACAGTAATACGCGATAGTGAAATTGGAGACCAGACAACAATTCGTCAATCTACTGTACATGACAGTAAGATTGGTACGGAAGTTTCAGTGGGACCATTTGCACATATTCGTCCAGATTCAGTCATTGGTAACGAAGTACGCGTTGGAAACTTCGTGGAAATCAAAAAGACTGTGTTTGGTAATAGAAGTAAAGCTTCACACTTAAGTTATATCGGGGATGCACAAGTTGGAGAAGACGTGAATCTTGGTTGTGGTTCAATTACGGTAAACTACGATGGCAAGAATAAATTTAAAACAGTTATTGGGAATGGCGTATTTATTGGTTGTAATTCAAACCTTGTTGCTCCTGTAACAGTTGAGGATGGTGCTTATGTTGCGGCAGGATCTACGATTACAGAGAATGTTCCATCAAAAGCATTATCAATTGCGCGTGCACGTCAAGTTAACAAAGAAGACTATGTTGATCAATTGCTGAATAAGAAAAAATCATAATGTGGAGGGTTAATCTAGATGTCGACTCAATATCTAAATTCTAATTTGAAAGTATTCTCTTTAAACTCTAATAAGGAACTTGCTGAGCAAATTGCAAAGCATATTGGAGTAGGGTTAGGGAAATGTTCTGTTGACCGTTTTAGTGATGGAGAAGTTCAAATTAACATTGAAGAAAGTATTCGTGGTTGCGATGTATTCATTATTCAATCTACAAGCTTCCCAGTAAACGAACATATCATGGAATTACTTATTATGATTGATGCATTAAAACGTGCGTCTGCAAAAACAATTAATATCGTTATTCCTTATTATGGTTATGCGCGTCAAGACCGTAAAGCGCGTTCTCGTGAACCAATTACATCGAAACTTGTAGCAAACTTGCTTGAAACAGCAGGTGCAACTCGTGTAATCACTCTAGATTTACATGCTCCACAAATTCAAGGGTTCTTTGATATCCCAATCGACCACTTAATGGGTGTACCGATTCTTTCTGATTACTTTGAGACAAAAGGTCTTAAAGATATCGTAATCGTATCTCCTGACCATGGTGGTGTAACACGTGCAAGAAAAATGGCAGATCGCCTAAAAGCACCAATCGCGATTATCGATAAGCGTCGTCCTCGTCCGAACGTAGCGGAGGTAATGAACATTATTGGTAATATCGAAGGTAAAACAGCAATTTTAATTGATGACATCATTGATACAGCTGGTACAATTACATTAGCAGCAAACGCTCTTGTTGAGAACGGTGCTTCTGAAGTATATGCTTGCTGTACACACCCAGTTTTATCTGGTCCAGCAATTGAGCGTATCCAAAACTCAAATATTAAAGAGTTAGTTGTAACAAACTCTATCGTATTACCAGAAGAGAAGAAAATTGATAAAGTACACGAGCTTTCTGTTGCTCCATTAATCGGAGAAGCAATCATTCGTGTTTATGAAGAAGAATCTGTGAGTGTATTATTCAATTAATTGGATAGAATGAGACGTAACCAAATTTGGTTACGTCTTTTCGTATCGTAAAAAGAAAGTAGTGGTACAAGAATGAAATTAATAGTAGGACTTGGGAACCCAGGTAGAGAATATGAATTAACAAGGCATAATATCGGATTTATGGGAATTGATGAGCTTGCAAAACGATGGGGTATTTCTTTAAATGAACAAAAGTTTAAAGGTATGTATGGCTCAGGTTTTGTTAATGGTGAGAAAGTAATTCTATTAAAGCCGCTTACGTATATGAATTTATCTGGAGAAAGCATCCGTCCGCTTATGGATTACTATAAAATTGATGTAGAAGATTTTGTTGTCATGTATGATGACTTAGATATTCCAGTAGGTAAATTACGTCTTCGTATGAAAGGTAGTGCAGGCGGTCATAACGGTGTGAAATCGACAATTTCCCATTTAGGAACGCAAGAGTTCCAACGTATCCGTATGGGAATTGATCGTCCGAAAAATGGTATGAAGGTAGTGGATTATGTATTGGGACGTTTCACTGCAGAAGAGTTGCCAGAGGTAAATCAATCCATTGAAAAAGCTGCAGATGCATGTGAAGAGTGGTTAAAGAAACCATTTCTTCAAATTATGAATACTTTTAACAGTTAACGCTCTAATTTGGAATATTTTATGATGTTTTTATCCATACTAGTGGTAATTGTACACTTAGGAGGATAGTATGGAAGGACATTATTACTGTAGACATTGTGGGTGTAACGTGGGTTCCATTACTGCAGAAAAGGTATATAGCAAAGTTTTATTTCAACTAACAGAGCAAGAACGATTGGATATGATTCATTTTCATGAAAATGGAAATATATATATAAAAACAATCTGTGAGTCGTGCCAAGAAACGCTCTCATCTTATCCAGAGTATTATGAGTATGAAAAATTTTTGCAATAAAATGTTGTCGCTTTGGCGTGCCCAAAGCATTTTTCTGTTTTCTTTTTCCAAAATATTTGCATAAAAATATATTAACTTGCTCTTTATGTTGAGAGGAGTTTTGAAAATGATAGGGTTATTAGAGCAATTTTATAAAAATAAAGAAATACAATCCATTATTAATGGACTAGAAGAAGGATTGAAAGAACAGCTTGTATCAGGTATGGCAACTTCTTCTCGTTCTTTATTAATGGCTGCTTTATATAAAAAAACAAAGCAGTCACAGCTTGTTGTTACACACAACTTATTTCAGGCGCAGAAAGTATATGAGGATTTAGTATCATTACTTGGTGAACAGGATGTATGGTTATATCCAGTTAATGAGTTAATTGCGTCAGAAATAGGGGTTGCAAGTCCAGAACTGAAAGCGCAGCGTATTGAGGTGTTAAATCGTTTAGCGATGGGCGAGCAGGGCATCATAGTTGTTCCAGTTGCTGGATTACGTAGGTTTTTACCAATAAAAGAACTATGGAAGCAAAAGCAAATCGAAATTAGTCTAGGGCAAGAGATTGATTTAGATGCATTGCTTCATACGTTACATCATATTGGATATGAACGTAAGTCAATGGTAGAAGCTCCTGGAGAATTTAGTTTGCGCGGGGGTATATTGGATATTTATCCATTAACTGAAGAATTACCGTTTCGTATCGAGTTCTTTGATACGGAAGTAGATTCTATCCGCTCATTCGATGTAGAAGAACAACGCTCTCAAGATAAAAGAGAAAGCGTAAAATTTGGTCCTGCGACGGAATTTTTATTTTCACAAGATGAACTAAAATTAGGGGTGGAGCGTCTTGAAGAAGGTTTAATGAAGACGATGCAAAAGCTCTCTGATGATAAAATCAAGACAGCGGTACTTGAAACGGTTAGTCGCGAGATAGAAATATTGAAAAACGGACAGACCATAGAGCAAATGTTTAAATATTTATCTATCTTTTACAAAGAACATGCTAGTCTAATAGACTATTTACCTGAGAATGGTGTTGTTATTTTAGATGAAATTTCGCGTATCCAAGAAACAGCATCACATCTTGAGACAGAAGAAGCAGAATGGTATACATCGCTTCTCGGTGAAGGGGCAATTATTCAAAATTTGATGTTCTCACACCAATTTGAAGAATTTCTACATCATAAAAAAAGAAGCTTTGTATATTTAACATTATTTTTACGCCATATTGCACATACACACCCGCAAAATATTGTTAATGTAACGTGTAAAACAATGCAGGACTTTCATGGGCAAATGCAGTTGTTAAAAACAGAAATTGATAGATGGACTGAAGGGAATTTTACGACAGTTGTATTAGGAACAGATGAAGAACGTGCAAAAAAATTACAATATATTTTAAGCGATTATGATATTGAAGCAGACATTATAGAATCTACAGATATATTGCTTCCTGGTCGCCTTCAAATCGCTGTAGGTGATTTACATGCAGGATTTGAAATGCCGATGCAAAAGCTTGTTGTCATTACAGAAAAAGAGCTGTTCCATAAAAAAGTAAAAAAATCACAACGTAAGCAAAAACTATCAAATGCAGAGCGTATTAAAAGTTATTCAGAGCTAAAAGTTGGAGACTACGTTGTTCACGTGAATCATGGTATCGGTAAATTTTTAGGGATTGAAACATTAGCAATTAATGGTGTCCATAAAGATTATTTGAACATTAAATATCAAGGTAATGATAAGTTATACGTACCGATCGAACAAATTGATCAAGTACAAAAATATGTAGGATCAGAGGGTAAGGATCCGAAAGTTTATAAACTAGGTGGGAATGATTGGAAAAAAGTCAAAACGAAGGTAGAGAAATCTGTACAAGATATCGCGGATGACTTAATTAAATTGTATGCAGAGCGTGAGGCTTCAAAGGGATATGCATATACGCCGGACACTGCGGAGCAGCAGGAGTTTGAATCATCTTTCCCGTATCAGGAGACAGAAGATCAGTTACGTTCTATTGAAGAAATTAAGAAAGATATGGAACGTGGGCGTCCGATGGATCGACTTCTATGTGGTGATGTTGGATATGGTAAAACGGAAGTTGCGATTCGTGCGGCATTTAAAGCAATTATGGATGAAAAGCAAGTTGCAATTTTAGTACCGACAACGATTCTTGCACAACAACACTATGAAACGATTCGAGAGCGTTTTCAAGACTACCCAATTAATATTGGGTTGTTAAGCAGATTCCGTACTAGAAAACAACAAAATGAAACAATTAAAGGTTTAAAAGATGGGACAGTTGATATTGTTATTGGAACACATCGCATTTTATCTAAAGATGTAACCTATAAAGATTTAGGTTTACTAATTATTGATGAAGAACAACGATTTGGCGTTACGCATAAAGAAAAGATTAAACAATTGAAAGCGAATGTTGATGTATTAACATTAACGGCAACGCCAATTCCACGTACGCTTCATATGTCTATGCTCGGTGTACGAGATTTATCTGTTATTGAGACGCCACCAGAAAATCGTTTCCCAGTACAAACATATGTGGTTGAGTATAACCCAGGATTAATTCGAGAAGCGATAGAACGGGAACTTGCAAGGGGCGGCCAAATTTATTTCTTATATAACCGTGTTGAAGATATTGAAAGAAAAGCAGATGAAATCTCTATGTTAGTCCCGGAGGCACGTGTGACGTATGCACATGGAAAAATGAATGAGAGTGAACTAGAGTCTGTCATGCTATCATTTTTAGATGGGCAGCATGATGTTCTTGTAAGTACAACGATTATTGAAACAGGTGTTGATATTCCTAATGTAAATACATTAATTGTATTTGATGCCGATCGGATGGGATTATCACAGCTTTATCAGCTTCGTGGGCGCGTTGGTCGTTCAAACCGTGTTGCTTATGCATACTTTGCATATAAGCGTGATAAAGTGTTATCGGAGGTCGCTGAGAAGCGTTTACAAGCAATTAAAGAATTTACAGAACTTGGGTCAGGATTTAAAATTGCAATGCGAGATTTATCCATTCGTGGTGCTGGTAACTTGTTAGGGGCTGAGCAACATGGATTTATTGATTCCGTTGGATTTGATCTATATTCTCAAATGTTAAAAGATGCGATTGAACAGCGTAAAGGAACACAAGGAATTGAAAATACGATTGATGTTGAAATTGATTTAGAAGTGGATGCATACTTGCCAGACGCTTATATTTCAGATAGTAAACAAAAAATCATGATGTACAAACAATTTAGAGGTGTCTCTACGATTGAAGATATTGAGGAATTACAAGAAGAAATGATTGATCGTTTTGGAGACTATCCACAAGAAGTTGGATATCTATTACAAATTGCAAATATTAAAGTATTGGCAACGAAAGAACAGATTGAGCTAATTAAACAAACAAAATTTGAAGTGACGTTTTTATTCTCTGAGCAAGCAAGCCAAAATATTGATGGTGGAAAATTATTCATGCTTGGTAATAGTTTTGGTCGTATGATTGGTCTTGGTATGGAAGGTTCTCGTTTGAAAATTGTTATGAAAACGAATGGATTAGAGACATCAAAATGGTTAACAATCGCCGAAAATTTATTAAAAGGCTTGTCTGACGTGAAAAAAGAAGTAATAAATGCCTAAAACAAAATAAAAAATGCAATTCGACGTGCATAGAAGAACTAATGTGTAAAATACTATATCTATCAGTTGGTGATTTTTACATGAACAGGTAAATTCACCACTTTCATCATCAATAGAAAGTGAGGCAGCATTAGAATGAAAGCAACTGGAATCGTACGTCGAATTGATGATTTAGGTAGGGTAGTAATTCCGAAAGAAATTCGTAGGACCCTTCGTATACGAGAAGGGGACCCGTTAGAAATTTTTGTTGATCGCGATGGAGAAGTGATTTTGAAAAAATATTCTCCAATTAGTGAATTAGGTGATTTTGCAAAAGAATATGCAGATGCTTTATACGATAGCTTAGGACATAACGTACTCGTTTGTGACCGTGATTCCATTATCGCTGTAGCGGGGGTATCTAAAAAAGAATACTTAAATAAAAGTGTTGGCGATTTAATCGAAAAAACGATGGAAGATCGAAAGTCTGTTGTTATGACAGATGAAAGTGAAATTTCGATTATCGATGGTGTAGCTGAAAAGGTTAGTTCTTATACGGTTGGCCCAATCGTTGCAAATGGGGATCCAATTGGAGCTGTTATCATCTTTTCAAAAGAAGGAATTATAAGTGAGGTAGAGCATAAGGCAGTAAATACTGCTGCAAGTTTTTTAGCAAAACAAATGGAACAGTAATTTTTCTTAATCATAATATTTCTTTATAAAAAGTGATTTTTTTTCGGAAAGTAGGATTGTATTTCATTAAAAGGTAGCGTCTTGCTACCTTTTTTATTGTATAAATCTAAAAGGAAGCCTGTTTTTTTCTTTGTGATATAATACGAGGGATAAGGATAGGAAAAGGAGTTTTCTCGTATGGAAGCGAAGAAGTATCAAGCTTTTTGGCGCGGGGCTATTATATTAACGATTGCAAGTTTTGTTACGAAAGTATTAAGCGCTTTTTACCGTATTCCATATCAAAATATAGCGGGGGATGTTGGTTTTTATATTTACCAACAAATTTACCCGTTTTATGGATGTTGTTTAATTTTAGCTACTTATGGTTTTCCCATTATTATTTCTAAGATGGTAGCAGAGCGTTTGGAACAAGGAAAGCAGGAAGAGGCAGAAGAGATTATTTGTGTTTCTTTTTGGTTTTTATTAGGAATTGGTTGTATAGGTTTCTTTACCTTGTTTTTTGGTGCTCACACGATTGCATCGGTCATGGGCGATGCAAATTTAGATAAACTGCTAAGAGTTATTTCATTTTCATTCTTGTTAATGCCCTTTTTATCTGTTGCACGAGGGTACTTTCAAGGGTTTAATAATATGATTCCGACAGCTGTATCGCAAGTGATTGAACAAACGATTCGCGTGTCAATTATTGTGTTTTTATCGTTGTTCCTTATGGCACATGAATTTGATTTATATACAGTTGGAGCAGGAGCGATGTTGGGGTCGATTGCAGGCGGATTTATCGGTATACTCGTACTTTTATTTTATATGCGACATAATTTCCGTTCCATTTTCTTGCAAGGATGGAAGAGAATAAGCAATAAGAAAGAAATAATCCGAATCCTTTTTTGGCAAGGAATAGCTATTTGTGTTAGTAATTTAGTTTTAATTTTTATACAAATGGCAGATTCAGTTTCGTTTTATACATTGCTTATTCAGGCGGGAGAACCGGCGGAAATTGCAAAAGTATTAAAAGGTGTTTATGACAGAAGTATTCCGCTTATGCAGCTTGGTACAGTTGTGACGACTTCATTTTCAC
Source organism: Bacillus sp. XF8 (assembly GCF_017498755.1). Taxonomy (NCBI): domain Bacteria; kingdom Bacillati; phylum Bacillota; class Bacilli; order Caryophanales; family Bacillaceae; genus Bacillus; species Bacillus sp. XF8. The sequence goes on from NZ_JAGDQK010000045.1 coordinate 26,610, forward strand.
TTTCGCTTATTCCGATTATTACGACAGCAAAAGAACGAGGAGACCGTTTGTTTATTCAACAAAAGGTGCAGTTAGCGATGAAGATAACTTTTGTGATTGGAGTTGCAGCTGCATTAGGATTAGCGTGTATTATTAAGCCGACAAATATTATGTTGTTTGAAAATAGTGAGGGCTCAGGTGTATTAGCTATTTTAGCTGTTTCTATTTTATTTAGTTCTTTATCCATTACAACAGCTTCGATTCTGCAAGGGCTTGGTCAAACTGTAAAGCCAGCATTGTTTGTTGTATTTGGAGGGTGTCTAAAATTATTGTTCAATTATATGTTAATGCCGCAATTTGGTGTAACTGGGGCGGCGGTTGCGACGGTAATTTCGCTCATGGTTATTGCTTTGTTAAATAGTGCTTTACTTATTCGAATTGTAGAAGAGCCACTCATTCATAAACAAGGCATACTTGGTGTAACAATCAGCGGATTAGGAATGGCCGTTCTATTAATGTTATTTATGCGTATTTATGAAGGGTTTGGGCTGGCAAGTGATGAAGGATATAGAGGATTAGCTGCAACTGAAGCGCTATTAGGCGTAGCGATTGGCGGGTTGGTATATCTATTTTTAATTATGAAATTAAGTGTTTTTACAAAAAAAGAAATAGGAACTGTTATGAAGCGAGAAAAGGTACAAGCTTCATTGAAGAAGAGTGGATAGAGGTGACTGGTTGTGAGTGGAGTAATAACGATTTTAGGATTAGGTGCTGGTGAATTAGATCAGCTGACAATGGGTGTGTACCGAAAGATAAAAGAAGTAGATCATATGTATGTGCGTACGAAAGAACACCCTGTTATTGAAGAGTTAGAAAAAGAAGGAGTAAAGTATACAGCTTTTGATGATGTATATGAGGCGCATGATACATTTGAGATTGTATACGAAACAATTGCAAATACGTTAATAGAAAAAGCGCAAGGTACGGATGTTATATATGCTGTACCAGGCCATCCACTTGTTGCAGAAAGAACTGTTCAACTACTTTTACAAAAAGGAAAAGAAAAGCAAGTTGAGGTGCACATTGAAGGTGGACAAAGCTTTTTGGATCCGATGTTTGCTAGTTTAAAAATAGACCCAATTGAAGGATTTCAGCTTATTGATGCAACTTCATTTAAACGTGGTCAATTAGAATTACGCCAACACTTAATTTTTTGCCAAGTATATGATGCGTTCGTTGCGTCTGAGGTGAAACTGACATTAATGGAAATGTTGCCTGATGAGTATGAAGTATACATTGTAACAGCTGCAGGAACATCGTTTGAGCAAGTGAAAAAAGTACCGCTCTATATGTTAGATCATGAAACAGAATTGAATAACTTAACGAGCGTGTACGTGCCACCTGTTTCTGAGCGAGCTTCTTTATATCAACAATTTGATGTGCTCCGAGAAATCATTGCTGAGCTTCGTGGACCAAATGGTTGTCCATGGGATAAAAAACAAACGCATCAGTCTTTAAAGAAATATTTAATCGAAGAAGCATATGAAGTATTAGAGGCAATTGATGAAGAAGATGATGAACACTTAATTGAAGAGCTTGGTGACGTGCTCCTACAAGTTATGCTTCACGCTCAAATTGGAGAAGATGAGGGTTGGTTCTCCGTTGACGATATTATCCGAACGCTATCTGAAAAAATGGTACGTCGTCATCCGCATGTATTTGGAGATATAGATGTGGAGAACGCGGAAGAAGTTGTTTCGAACTGGGAAGAAATTAAAAAACAAGAAAAAGGGCATGTAAGGGAGTCTGTTTTAACAGGAATTCCGAAAAGCTTACCACAATTAATGCGTGCATATGAAATTCAGAAAAAAGTAGGAAAAGTCGGTTTTGATTGGGATGATGTACAACCAATGATGGAGAAAGTTTTTGAAGAATTGAAAGAGTTTGAGCAAGAAGTTGCAAAGATGGATAAGGAAAAAATGTTAGGTGAATTTGGGGATTTACTATTCGCCTTTGTTAATATTGCTCGCTACTATAAATTGAATCCAGAAGAGGCACTTCATACAACAAATGAAAAATTCATGAGCCGTTTTATATACATGGAAGCAAAAGTAGCTGAAATGAATAAGGAAATGCAGGAGTTAACGTTAGAGCAAATGGATGTTTTATGGGAAGAAGCAAAACAGATAGAGAATCAATAAGGGGGAAATGAGATGCGCTTAGATAAATTTTTGAAAGTATCACGTTTAATTAAAAGAAGAACGTTGGCAAAAGAAGTAGCCGATCAAGGAAGAATCACGATTAATGGACAAGCTGCAAAGGCAAGTTCTGATGTGAAGGTAGATGACGAACTAACAATTCGTTTTGGACAAAAAGTAGTAACTGTAAAAGTAAACGAATTAAAAGAAACAACAAAAAAAGAAGATGCAGCTAACATGTATACAGTGGTTCGTGAAGAGAAAGTGAAAGCAGAAGAAGGCTTGTTCTAAATTATTTTCTCCCCTCATACATTATTTACTAGATAGTATAAAGCTATGGGGGGATTGACGTGAATAAGGGCTACTCAACTATGTCTTCTAACCAACAGAATGTTTCTGTAGAGCATGATATTATTATGCGTGGTAGACGTGTAATAGATATTACTGGCGTAAAACAAGTAGAGAGTTTTGATAGTGAAGAGTTTTTGTTAGAAACTGTAATGGGTTTTTTAACAATTCGCGGTCAAAATTTACAGATGAAAAATTTAGATGTAGAAAAAGGTATTGTATCCATTAAAGGGAAAATTCATGAGATGTTGTACATTGATGAAAATCAAGGGGAGAAAGCTAAAGGATTCTTTAGTAAATTATTTAAATGAGTTTAACAATTCAACTGTATACAATGCTTTCCATGATTGGAATGGGTGCTTGGATTGGAGCAGCGTTAGATACATATCAACGCTTTTTACAGCGACCTGAGCGTAATCGTTGGCTTGTATTTATATATGATATACTGTTTTGGATTGTCCAAGCACTGTTTGTCTTTTACGTATTGCTCATTGTAAATGAAGCTGAATTACGTATATACGTTTTTGTAGCTTTGCTGTGTGGTTTTGCTGCATATCAGAGCTTATTGAAAGCAGTGTACATGCGAGTATTGAATTTTCTCATTTATGTTTTTGTGCAAACGATACAATTTTTTATTAAAATTGTACAGCTACTTATGATAAAACCTGTTATTATTATAGCGCAGCTTATTATTGCTTTTATATTATTTTTATTTCGTATACTATTTTCAATTGGGAACGTGTTGTGGAAGTGTTCCAGATGGATATTACTTTTTGTATGGAAAGTTTTTTTCTGGCCTGTTCGATTTCTTACTTTGCTCATATGGAAACTTCTCCCTAACCGTGTTAAACTTTTTATAAAGAGGTATGTAGGATTACTACAACATACAAAGAAATTGAAGAATTATATCTTTCAAATTTGGGAGCGTATAAAAAAGAAGTTAGGGGGACCTCGGAAATGAGGGAACTGAGGCAAAGATTAATCGAAGAGCAGAATCCAAATTCTGTAAAAGAACATATAATACAAACGAATGAAAACAGGAGGCGATTATATCGCCGCTTAGCAGTTTTTTTTGTTTTTGCTTTTACAATTATTGCGAGTATTAGTGTAACGTTTTATCAGCAAAATAGTTCCATTAAAGCAAAAGAAGTCAAGGTTGAAGAGATGCAAAAAGAATTGGATTCATTAACAAAGAAAGAAAAAAAACTAAAAGATGATGTTCAAAAGTTGAATGATGAAGAGTATGTCTTAAAGATTGCTAGGAGGGATTATTTCTTCTCTGGAAAAGGGGAGATAATTTTTCCTGTTTCTAAGTAGGTCGTGTCTTATTGACACTATATTTTAGGATTATATATAATAAAGTAAAATTTGACTTTTTAATCACTAAGGAGGAGCATTTTTTTTATGTCAATCGAGGTAGGCAGCAAGTTACAAGGTAAAGTAACAGGTATTACAAATTTTGGGGCTTTTGTGGAGCTGCCAGAAGGCTTAACGGGTCTTGTTCATATTAGTGAAGTTGCTGATAATTATGTGAAGGATATTAATGATCACTTAAAAGTAGGCGACCAAGTAGAAGTAAAAGTTATTAATGTTGAAAAAGATGGAAAAATTGGTCTATCTATTAAAAAAGCGAAAGAACGTGTAAGAACAGAAGGAGATCGTCCACGCGGTGAATATCAACGTGGTGGAGATCAACAACGTTCTGGACGTCCACAACGCAATCGTTCTTTTAACAGAGATAACCGTGGTGGTCGTGATAATGGCGGCAATCAAAAAGAAACGTTTGAGCAAAAGATGGCGCGCTTTTTAAAAGACAGTGAAGATCGTTTAACTTCTTTAAAGCGTAATACAGAATCTAAACGTGGTGGCCGTGGCGCTCGTCGCGGATAAAACGAACGTTTTATTCTTAACATATAGAGAGGTGCCCGGAGTCAGTCACTCGGGGTGCTTTTTTATGTAAATGAATATATTTAAAAAAGAATAAAAAACTTTTTGAAACGTGTTGACTTTAAAGTGGATTTGATATAAGATACTAATTGTCCGTTAAATAAGACGACATGGCGGTGTAGCTCAGCTGGCTAGAGCGTACGGTTCATACCCGTGAGGTCGGGGGTTCGATCCCCTCCGCCGCTATATTTATTTTAATGGCCCGTTGGTCAAGTGGTTAAGACACCGCCCTTTCACGGCGGTAACACGGGTTCGAATCCCGTACGGGTCATCTAAAAAAGATCATGCATATAGCATGATCTTTTTTTATTAAGAAATTGTAAATAAGTACAAAGCTTCTACAAAAACACCCTATATTTTCCGAATTTTCCGTCCTTTATAAGTGTTTATTTTTAACAACTTGTATATATATAGGTTTATTTCAAATAAAAAGTCGAACGATTATGTGGGCGTGGACTGTTGTTTTGACAAAAATCCCAATAATCATCTTTTATAATGACAGTAATTAAACTATGCAGGTGGTGTTAAAAATATGCCAAAAGCAGGAAGGAATACTGTGAACACAAGTACACTGGCTATGAATGATGGACAACTCAGATCGATAACATGGACAAGCAAGTTGAAAGTGAAGTTAGAGCAAGTTTTCTTTAGATGGGGATTTGTTATTGCTGTAATCGGTTTTCTTTTAGGACGAGCATATATATTAACGAACATTTTACCGTTTGCACTACCATTTTTTGCTGCTGTTTATGTAATGAAACGTGATAAGATGCCACTCGCATTTCTTGCCCTTATGGGTGGTGCGCTTTCCGTTTCACTAGACAATTTACTTTTTGCCTTTGCATCTATTTTTACTTTCTTCATTTATAATATCTTCTTTAGTCGGTTTACACGTAAAATTGTTGGACTTGTACCATTTCAAGTATTTATCTCCGCATTAACCGCACATCTCGTTGTTGTTTACTTCGCGCAACAAACCGTCACTATGTATGATTTACTCGTAAGCACCATTGAAGCAGGACTTAGTTTTGTTTTAACAATGATTTTTCTGCAAAGTGTACCATTATTGACAGAAAGAAAAGGAAAACAACAAGCGTTAGAAACGGAAGAAATTGTTTGTTTAATTATATTACTTGCATCTGTATTAACAGGTACAACAGATTGGTTTATTTATGACGCTTCAGTTCAACATATTTTCACTAGATATTTAGTATTATTATTTGCTTTTGTTGCAGGGGCAGCTACTGGTTCAACAGTAGGGGTTGTTACAGGGTTGATATTGAGTTTAGCGAACGTAGGTAGTTTATCTCAACTTAGTCTATTAGCCTTTTCGGGGTTGCTTGGTGGATTATTAAAAGAAGGGAAGCGTCTTGGAGTTAGTTTAGGATTGTTAATTGGTACAAGTTTAATTACGTTATACGTCGATAAGCAAGTAAATATTATAACAACTTTAATGGAATCTGGAGTAGCGATAGGACTCTTTCTACTAACACCAAAGTTAATTATTGATCGGCTTGCAAAATTTATGCCAGGAACACAAGAGCATTCTCATGATCAACAACAATATTTACGGAGAATGCGAGATGTTACAGCAAATAAAATTAATCAATTTGCAAATGTATTTTCTGCATTATCGAATAGTTTTTCGGTATATGGATATGTGGAGGAAGAGGATAAAGAAACAGAGGCTGATTTATTTTTAAGTACAATTACAGCAAAGACATGCCAATCATGTTTTAAAAAGGATCAATGCTGGGTAGTGAATTTTGATAAAACATATGATTATATGAAACAAATTATGAATGAAACAGAAGAAGGGACACTTCAACATAACCGTAAGTTGGTTCGTGAATGGGAAAAGCACTGTGTAAGAGGAAAAAAGGTAACAGATTTAATGGCGGGAGAATTAGGTCATTTCTATGAGGGGCAAAAGTTACGAAAACAAATGAAAGAGAATCGTAGGATTGTTGCAGAACAATTATTAGGTGTTTCAAAAGTAATGGAAGATTTCGCAAAAGAAATTCAGCGTGAACGGGAAAATCACCAGGTGCAGGAAGAGCAAATTTTACAAGCGTTTCGTGACTTTGGTGTCGAGGTGGAACATGTTGATATTTATTGTCTAGATAGAGGGAATATTGATATTGAAATGATGATTCCGGCAGCATCTAATCAACATGGTGAATGTGAAAAGTTAGTTGCGCCAATGCTTTCGGATATTTTAAAAGAAAATATTATTGTTAAACATGAAGAACCCTCTGCTTATCCAAATGGTCATAGCATGATATCTTTTGGATCAGCGAAAACATTTTTTCTTGATACAGGGCTTGCTACAGCGGCAAAAGGAGGCGGATTTGTATCAGGAGATTCGTATGCAATGATGGATTTAAGTGTTGGGAAATATGCCCTTGCTATTAGTGACGGAATGGGCAATGGACAAAGGGCACATATGGAAAGTAAGGAAACGGTAAAATTGTTACAAAAAATATTGCAATCTGGTATTGATGAAGAAATTGCCATTAAGTCTATTAACTCAATTCTTTCATTGAGAACGACAGAAGAAATGTTTACGACGCTGGATTTAGCTATGGTAGATTTACGTGATGCAAGTGCTAAGTTTTTAAAAGTTGGTTCAACGCCAAGCTTTGTAAAACGTGGAAATAACGTTTTTAAAATAGAAGCAAGCAATTTGCCTATGGGAATTATTGAGGATGTTGAGGTAGATGTTGTTGGTGAACAGTTAAAAACAGAGGATATTCTAATTATGATGAGCGATGGGATTTTTGAAGGAGCGCAGCATGTGGAAAACCATGAATTATGGATGAAGCGTAAAATTAAAGAACTACAAACAGATGATCCGCAAGAAATTGCTGATATTATTATGGAAGAGGTCATTCGATCTAGTGATGGATATATCAATGACGATATGACGATTGTCGTTGCAAAGGTAAAGAAGAATATGCCAAAGTGGGCTACGATTCCAATTATGGGTAAACAAGCGCAATAGGGGAATGGGAATTTTCTCAGTCTGATTATGAGGTCTAGGGTGATACCTAGGCCTTTTTTTATAGAAGAAAGTAGTTTCATTCTTCTTATGAAGATAGGGGAGGAATGTAAGATAAAAATGTGAATTTTGTACATCTTTTTTTTGCACAAAGTTTGTAAAAGTTGTACCATTATAAGCAAGGTAAAGTATGTTATTGTTTGCTTTTAACGAAAGGTGATTGCGAAGTTGAAAGATACATTTGTTGAAAAGGTAGATGAGTTTGCAAAGCGGCATGATGTATTAGAGGAACATTCGACAATTGTTGTAGGAGTTTCTGGAGGCCCTGATTCTTTAGCCCTTTTATATTATTTATTAGAGAAAAGGGAAGAGAAGAAATTGAAGATTGTAGTCGCGCATGTGGATCACATGTTTAGAGGAGATGAATCCTATGAAGATTTACAATTTGTAGAAAATCTTTGCCGGAAGATCGGGGTTATTTGCGAAACGATAAGAATTAATGTATCGCAATATCAACAGCAATATGGAATGAATGCACAGGTGGCTGCTAGGGAATGCCGATATGCATTTTTGGAAAGAATAATGAAGAAATATGATGCGCCGTATGTAGCTCTTGGGCATCATGGAGATGATCAAGTGGAGACGATTTTAATGCGTCTTGTCCGCGGGAGTACTCCGAAGGGTTATGCTGGAATTGCTGTAAAACGCCCTTTCCATAGTGGATATTTAATTAGACCTTTATTAGCTGTAACAAAGGAAGAGATTAATGCTTATTGTAATAGGATAGGAATTACGCCACGTATGGATCCGAGTAATGAAAAGGAAGTATATACGAGGAATCGATTACGTAAGTATGTTCTACCTTATTTAAAAGAGGAAAATCCGCATGTGCATGAGCAATTCCAAAAATTTAGTGTACTTATGCAAGAGGATGAGGCGTATTTGCAGGAATTAGCTTTTGAAAAGATGAATAAAGTAATTACAAAAAAAGGTGATAAACACATCGTCTTATCAATTCCTGCCTTTGAATCCATGTCTATGCCTTTACAAAGGCGAGGGATTCAACTAATATTAAACTATCTTTATGAATACAAGATTCCGTCTTCGCTTTCTTCTATACATATTGACAAAGTTATTGCATTTTTTAAACGGACACATCCTTCGGGATCACTTGATTTTCCTGATGGCCTAAAAATTGTTCGTACATATGAAGAATGTAGTTTCCGATTTGAGCAAGAAATTGTTTTTCCTTTTTCACAAGTCTTATCAGTACCAGGTGCCATTACATTAGCAAACGGGGATGAACTTGTAGCAGAAGTAAATGAGGAATTACCAAGCAGCATGAATGAAACCGTATTTGTTGCTAAGTATAATGATATATCATATCCTCTTCTTATCCGCTCTAGAGAAAATGGAGATCGCATGTCAATAAAAGGTATGAGTGGTACAAAAAAGATAAAAGCTATTTTTATTGAAGCAAAAGTACCGAAAGAAAAAAGAGAAGAGTGGCCAATTGTTTGTGATGCAAGCGGGAGTATTATTTGGGTTCCATTGTTGAAACAATCTGCATTTGCTATTTCAAATGGAACAGCAGATAAGGATAAATATATTATTATTCACTACAAAAGCAAGGAGTCTTCCAGGAGGATAACGAAATGATGAATCAAGATATCGAAAAAGTATTAATTTCCGAAGAACAAATACAAGAAAAGGTGCATGAGCTAGGTGCAATTATTGCAGAGGATTACAAAAATACAGTACCTCTTGCAATTGGTGTATTAAAGGGTGCAATGCCATTTATGGCAGATTTATTAAAAAGAACAGATACATATCTTGAAATGGATTTTATGGCTGTTTCTAGCTACGGTCATTCTACAGTTTCAACAGGTGAAGTGAAAATTTTAAAAGATCTTGATACTTCTGTAGAAGGTCGCGATATTTTAATCGTTGAAGATATTATTGATAGTGGTCTTACATTAAGCTATTTAGTGGACCTATTCAAATATCGTAAGGCGAAATCTGTAAAGATTGTTACGCTATTAGATAAGCCAACTGGCCGCAAAGTCGACCTAAAAGCAGATTATGTTGGATTTACTGTTCCTCATGAATTTGTTGTAGGATATGGCTTAGATTATAAGGAGCAATATCGTAATCTTCCTTATGTTGGAGTGTTAAAACCAAGCGTTTACTCAAATTAATTAAATACAGGCGTTATAATTGTATAGGAAAGTTTTTCTATGTTACGATTTACTATAGTGTTTATGCCGTGAGAGGAGGTTAGGAATGAATCGTATCTTCCGTAATACCATCTTTTATTTACTGATATTCTTAGTAGTAATTGGAATCGTGAGCTATTTTAATGGTTCGACGCAAAAAACGACATCAGTTAGCTACGATAAATTCATTACTAAACTTGAAAAAGGTGAAGTGCGTAATGTGCAGCTTCAACCGAAAAATGGTGTGTTTGAGGTAAAAGGACAATTTAGCAATGCTAGCCAGGAAGAGCAATTTGTTACTTATGCACCAAATACTGAAGAATTACAAAAGAAAATTAATGACAAAGCGCAAGGTGCTGAAGTGAAGTATCAACCGGCAGAGGAAACAAGTGCTTGGGTGACATTCTTTACTTCTATCATTCCGTTTGTGATTATCTTCATTTTATTCTTCTTCTTACTAAACCAAGCTCAGGGCGGTGGTAGCCGTGTTATGAACTTTGGGAAAAGTAAGGCGAAGTTATACAATGATGAAAAGAAAAAAGTACGCTTCAGAGATGTAGCTGGAGCAGACGAAGAGAAACAAGAACTTGTTGAAGTGGTAGAATTCTTAAAAGACCCTCGTAAGTTTGCTGAGGTTGGTGCCCGTATTCCTAAGGGTGTTCTATTAGTTGGACCTCCAGGTACAGGTAAAACATTGCTTGCACGTGCTGTTGCAGGTGAAGCTGGCGTTCCTTTCTTCTCTATTAGTGGTTCTGATTTCGTAGAGATGTTCGTCGGTGTCGGTGCTTCCCGTGTACGTGATTTATTTGAAAATGCGAAGAAAAATGCTCCTTGTATCATTTTTATCGATGAAATTGATGCGGTAGGTCGTCAACGTGGGGCAGGTCTTGGCGGTGGTCACGATGAGCGTGAACAAACGTTAAACCAACTTCTTGTTGAAATGGATGGATTCGGTGCAAATGAAGGTATTATTATCATCGCTGCAACAAACCGTCCTGATATTCTTGATCCAGCGTTATTACGTCCAGGACGTTTTGACCGTCAAATTACAGTGGATCGTCCAGATGTAAATGGACGTGAGGCAGTACTGAAAGTACATGCTCGTAATAAACCACTTGATGAAGATATCAATTTAAGAGCGATTGCAACTCGTACACCAGGATTTTCTGGTGCAGATCTTGAAAACTTATTAAACGAAGCTGCATTAGTAGCTGCGCGTCAAGATAAAAAGAAAATTGACATGTCTGATATTGATGAAGCGACGGATCGTGTTATTGCAGGTCCTGCTAAGAAAAGCCGTGTTATTTCTGAAAAAGAACGTAATATTGTCGCATTCCATGAAGCGGGTCACACTGTAATTGGTGTTGTGCTTGATGAGGCGGATATCGTTCATAAAGTAACAATTGTCCCTCGTGGTCAAGCTGGTGGATATGCGGTAATGCTTCCAAAAGAAGATCGTTACTTCATGACAAAACCAGAATTACTTGATAAAATCACTGGTTTACTTGGTGGACGTGTGGCCGAGGAAATTGTCTTTGGTGAAGTAAGTACAGGAGCTCACAACGACTTCCAGCGTGCGACTGGCATTGCAAGACGTATGGTAACGGAATTTGGTATGAGTGATAAGCTTGGGCCGATGCAGTTTGGTAGCTCACAAGGTGGTCAGGTGTTCTTAGGAAGAGACTTCCATTCAGAACAAAACTACAGTGATGCAATTGCACATGACATCGATGTAGAAATGCAAACGATTATGAAAGAATGTTATGCTCGTGCAAAACAAATTCTTACTGAAAAACGTGATAAGCTTGATATTATTGCGAAAACGTTACTTGAAGTGGAAACATTAGATGCAGAGCAAATCAATCATTTATATGATTATGGAGTTTTACCTGAGCGTAAAAAGTCTTCTGAAGATGTGAAAGTGAATATCACTATGAAAAAAGATGATGAGAACGCAGAAGATAAATAAGAAATGAAGGAGTGACAATAGTCACTCCTTTTTTTCTATGTTGAGGAAATTGTGTACTTGTATATAAATTTGAATCTTCTTTGCATTAAAAATTGAAATAGTGAACGATCTTTTTGTAAAATGATGAAGATGGAAAAACGGATTATATAGGTATGTATGATATGATGGCATTATCAGTTTTGTACATACTGCACAAATATAGATTAAATAAGATAAGTGGTGAGAATATGATTTTTGTATTGGATGTAGGGAATACAAATGCGGTGCTTGGTGTATTTGAAGATGGGAAACTTCGTCAGCATTGGCGTATGGAGACTGATCGTCATAAAACAGAAGATGAATATGGGATGTTAGTAAAACAGTTACTTGAACATGAGGGCCTTTCTTTTCAAGATGTGAAAGGAATTATTGTTTCCTCTGTTGTACCACCGATTATGTTTGCCTTAGAGCGTATGTGTGAGAAGTATTTCAAAATTAAACCTCTTGTAGTGGGGCCGGGAATAAAGACAGGTTTAAATATTAAATATGAAAATCCACGTGAGGTTGGAGCGGATCGTATTGTAAATGCTGTAGCTGGTATCCAATTATATGGAAGTCCGCTTATTATTGTCGATTTTGGTACAGCGACTACATATTGTTATATTAATGAGAATAAGCATTATATGGGCGGTGTAATTACACCGGGTATTATGATTTCGGCAGAGGCATTATACAGTAGGGCGGCTAAACTTCCTCGTATTGAAATTACAAAACCGAGTAGCGTTGTTGGAAAAAATACGATAAGTGCAATGCAATCTGGCATTCTTTATGGATATGTTGGACAAGTGGAAGGTATTGTGAAGCGCATGAAGGAAGAAGCTAAACAAGAACCGAAAGTTATTGCAACTGGTGGATTAGCGAAGTTAATTGCAGAAGAATCTAATGTAATTGACATTGTAGATCCGTTTTTAACATTAAAAGGCTTGCATATGTTATATGAACGTAATGCAAATTTACAACATGAGAAGGGTGAATAAATAAGTATGAAAGATTATTTAGTAAAAGCATTAGCGTTTGATGGAGAAGTTCGTGCGTATAGTGTGCGTACAACAAATACGGTAAGTGAGGCGCAAAGACGTCATGATACATGGAGAACTGCTTCAGCAGCACTTGGGCGTTCGTTAACAGCTGGCGCGATGATGGGAGCTATGCTAAAAGGTGATCAGAAGCTAACAATTAAGGTAGAAGGAAATGGCCCGCTTGGTCCAATCTTAGTGGATGCTCATGCAAATGGAGAAGTCCGTGGATATGTAACGAATCCGCACGTTGATTTTGAGGCAACAGAGCAAGGGAAATTACGTGTGTATCAAGCGGTAGGTACAGAAGGTTTCTTAACGGTAATTAAAGATATCGGCATGAGGGAGCCATTTATCGGACAATCTCCAATTGTTTCAGGTGAATTAGGGGAAGACTTCACGTACTATTTTGCTGTTTCTGAGCAAACACCTTCTTCTGTTGGTGTTGGTGTACTTGTAAATGGGGATGATAGCATATTAGCGGCTGGTGGATTTATTCTGCAAATTATGCCAGGAGCACAGGAAGAGACGATTTCATTTATTGAAGAACGTTTGCAAAAAATCCCACCTGTTTCAAAGTTAATTGAACAAGGTCTTTCGCCAGAAGAGTTACTGTATGAAGTATTAGGGGAAGATAAAGTAAAAGTACTAGAAACAATGGATGTTCAATTTAACTGTACATGTTCTCGTGAGCGTATTGAGACAGTGTTGATTAGTCTTGGTAAGGAAGAATTACAACAAGTTCGTGAAGAAGAAGATGAAACAGAAGTGCATTGTCATTTCTGTAATGAAAGATATAAGTTCTCTAAAGAAGATATTACAAATATAATTAATAGTCTATAGATCAGAAATGATTTCTACCAATTGTCAATCATCCAAATAGATTGACAAGTAAGAAAAATTCTGCCAAAATTAAAATGTAGACAAAACCAATAAAAATACTCGGTGTTAGGAGTGACAGGAATGCGAGTGGCACAATCAGTTTCAGAATTAATCGGGAAAACGCCGATCGTTAAGTTGAACCGCATCGTAGAGCAAGATAGCGCAGACATTTACTTAAAATTAGAATTTATGAATCCCGGAAGTAGCGTAAAGGATCGTATTGCACTATCCATGATCGAAGCTGCTGAACAAAAAGGATTATTAAAAGAGGGCGATACAATTATTGAACCAACGAGTGGTAACACGGGAATTGGTTTAGCGATGGTAGCGGCTGCAAAAGGATATAAGGCAATTTTAGTAATGCCAGAAACAATGAGTGTGGAACGTCGTAATTTATTACGTGCTTATGGCGCTGAATTAGTGTTGACTCCAGGACCAGAAGGAATGGGCGGTGCAATCCGTAAAGCAACTGAATTAGCAAAAGAGCATGGTTACTTTATACCGCAACAATTCCAAAACCCTGCTAATCCAGAAATCCACCGTTTGACAACAGGACCGGAAATCGTTGAGCAAATGGGTGATCAATTAGATGCGTTTATTGCAGGTATTGGTACTGGTGGAACAATCACAGGTGCTGGTGAGGTTTTAAAAGAAAAATATGAAGGTATTAAAATTTATGCGGTAGAACCTGCAGATTCACCGGTGTTATCAGGTGGGAAACCAGGACCGCATAAGATTCAAGGTATCGGAGCAGGATTTGTTCCGGAAACATTGGATGTAGAAGTATATGATGAAGTGATTCAAGTTAAAACAGAGCAAGCATTCGAGTATGCGAGAAGAGTAGCCCGTGAGGAAGGAATTTTAGTTGGTATTTCTTCAGGTGCTGTCATTTATGCTGCGACAGAAGTAGCGAAAAAACTTGGTAAAGGGAAAAAGGTACTTGTTGTTATTCCAAGTAATGGTGAGCGTTATTTAAGTACACCGCTTTATCAATTTGAATCATAATTAGTATGGTTAAGAAAAAGCATTCCTGAAAAGGGATGCTTTTTCTTTTTTCGTTTGAAAATAGGAAAAGAGTGAATGACTAGAAAACTTCATGTAAAATAAGTAGTAGTAAAGTTAAATTATTTTCACAAGCTCCCAAGGGCGATTATTTCATACTAACCATCTATGATTTGAGATGATAGGTCTAAGGGAGTGGGATAAAAGAAGACGGGGTGTTGATATGCAGCAAAGAAAATCTTTAGCGCTTTCTATTCCATATCAGTTAGATTTTTTTAAGCAGTATAAGTTTCTTTCTCAGAATAAGAATCAACATATTTTATTAGAAAGTGGACGCGGGGGTCGCTATAGTATTGTGGGACTTGATCCTGTAGCGGTGATTCAGGGGAAGAATGAAACGTTACATATAAGTGAAAGCGGTAAGGAAACAATAGAACAAGGTAATCCTTTAGATTTAATGCAAAAGTATATGGAACGATGGAAAACGGATCATAATCCAGACTATCCACCGTTTCAAGGAGGTGCAATCGGATATTTTAGTTACGACTGTATCCGTTATATTGAGAAACTTCCTTCCTTTGCAGAGGATGATGTGGATATACCTGATATATTCTTTTTATTATTTGATGACGTGTTTGTGTATGATCACCAAGAGAAAGTGTTGTGGATTATTACGCATTATATAGATGAACGTGAAGAAGCAGAAAGTCGTTTGAATGAATGGGAGAGCCTTTGGGTGAAGGAAGCTCCTGAAGTTAAAGTGCCATTTGAATGTCCTGAAAATAGAAATGAATCAGTAGCTTTTACAGAAGAAGGATTTATGAAAGCTGTTCAGCGTATTCAAGAATACATTGGAGCTGGAGATGTGTTTCAAGTGAACTTGTCTACAAGACAAGAGAAAACATTACAAACACACCCGCTAGAGATTTATACGAGCCTTCGTGAAATTAATCCATCACCATATATGGGATACTTAGAACTTGGGGATTTTCAAATTGTTAGCGGTTCACCGGAATTGTTAATTAAAAAGCAAGGGAACGAAGTAAGTACAAGGCCAATTGCAGGAACACGTTCTCGTGGGAAAAATGAACAAGAAGATGAAAGTTTGGCGAAAGAGTTGATTGAAAACGAAAAGGAACGCGCAGAACACGTGATGCTTGTAGATTTAGAACGTAATGACTTAGGGCGGGTTTGTAAGTATGGAACTGTAGAAGTAGATGAATTTATGGTGATTGAAAAATACTCGCATGTTATGCATATAGTTTCAAACGTTCGTGGTGAGGCCCGAGAAGATAAGGATGCCTTTGATTTAGTGCGAGCTGTGTTTCCTGGTGGAACGATTACGGGTGCGCCAAAAATCCGTACGATGGAAATTATCGAAGAATTAGAGCCTGTTCGCCGTGGAATTTATACAGGTTCAATAGGGTGGATTGGTTACTCAGGAGATATGGAATTAAATATTGTGATTCGTACGCTTCTTGCAAAAGACGGTCAAGCGTATGTGCAGGCCGGTGCAGGAATTGTAATTGATTCAAATCCGAAAAATGAGTATAAAGAATCGTTGAAAAAAGCAATCGCCCTATGGCGTGCAAAAGAAAGCAGCGAAGAAACGGTTAGGTGAGAGAAATGATATTGATGATTGATAATTATGATTCTTTTACATTTAATTTAGTGCAATTTCTGGGAGAACTGGGACAAGAGCTTGTTGTTAAACGTAATGATGAAGTTACAATTTCAGATATTGAACAAATGAAACCGGACTTTTTAATGATTTCACCAGGACCTTGTAGTCCGAATGAAGCTGGTATAAGTATGGATGTTATTAAATATTTCGCGGGAAAGATTCCTATTTTTGGTGTGTGTCTAGGTCATCAATCGATCGCGCAAGTATTTGGAGGGGATGTTGTTCGCGCGGAACGTTTAATGCATGGGAAAACGTCACCAATGTACCATGATGGGAAAACAATTTTCTCAGAAATCCCAAATCCATTTACGGCGACACGTTACCACTCTCTCATTGTGAAAAAAGAAACATTGCCAGAATGTTTAGAAGTGACATCTTGGACAGAAGAGGGAGAAATTATGGCGCTTCGTCATAAAACATTGCCAATTGAAGGGGTGCAATTCCATCCGGAGTCCATTATGACTTCTCATGGAAAAGAGTTACTACAAAACTTTATTCGTAGTTATAGTCCGAGTGTATCGTCATGTTAATTTATGTGAACGGCGCATATGTAGAAGCGAGTGAGGCGAAAATCTCTCCTTATGACCATGGATATTTATATGGGCTGGGGGTTTTTGAGACATTTCGTATTTATAACGGTCATCCACTTTTATTAGATGATCACTATGAACGTTTAATGGGTGCTCTTTCTACTTTGCAAATCGAATGGAAGATGACGAAAGATGATGTGCTACGTGTTTTACAGGAGTTACTCATAAGGAACGAGCTGGAACATGCGTATATTCGCTTTAATGTATCGGCTGGCGTAGATGAAATAGGTTTACAGACAGGAGTTTATGAAGAGCCTTCTGTTATTGTGTTTATAAAGCCTTTGGCGGCACCTGGTATAGTGGTGGAAAAGGAAGGCGTTATTTTGAAGCAAACACGAAATACGCCAGAGGGGGCGTTTCGCTTAAAGTCCCATCATTATTTAAATAATATTTTAGGAAAACGTGAAATTGGAAATGTTGTGAGTAAAGAAGGGATTTTCCTTACTGAAGCAGGTCATGTAGCCGAGGGGATTGTTTCGAATCTCTTTTTTGTAAAGGGAGGCGCTTTATATACGCCTTCACTTGAAACTGGGATTTTAAATGGAATCACTCGTGCTTTTATTATAAGGATTGCTGAAGTATTGGATGTGCATGTGGAAGAAGGCTTTTTTACGCAAAAGGAGTTGCTTTCCGCTGATGAGGTATTTGTAACAAATTCTATTCAAGAAATTGTCCCGCTTAATCGGATTGGAGAGAATGATTTCCCTGGTAAAGAAGGAAAGGTTACAAAGTCTCTAATGCGTGTATATGAAATGCATAGAGAAAATCTTTGGAGCCGAAATGAACTGCGAAGAGGAGATGTGTAGTGTGAAGTGGGATTATGATTTGCGCTGTGGCGAATATACATTAAATTTAAATAAAAAGACGTTAATCATGGGGATTTTAAATGTTACACCAGATTCATTCTCAGATGGTGGGAACTACGATAAGGTGAACGCAGCTGTAAGTCATGCGAGAGAAATGGTGGACGGCGGTGCTGATATTATTGATATTGGTGGGGAATCAACTCGTCCTGGCTTCGCGAAAGTTTCGGTGGAAGAAGAGTTAGGACGCGTAATTCCAATGATTCGAGCGGTTTCGAAAGAAGTGAAAGTGCCTATTTCTATCGATACGTATAAAGCTGAAGTAGCTAAGCAAGCAATTGAAGCGGGTGCCCATGTTATTAATGATATCTGGGGAGCGAAGGCCGAACCGAAAATTGCAGAAGTTGCAGCGCATTATAATGTGCCGATTATTTTAATGCATAATCGTGAGAATACAAATTACCGCAACCTTATGGCAGATATGATTGCGGATTTATATGAGAGTGTTAAAATTGCAAAAGGTGCAGGTGTACCGGATGAAAATATCATTTTAGATCCAGGTATCGGTTTTGCGAAGACGTCAGAACAAAACTTAGAAGCGATGCGTAATTTAGAGCAGTTACATGTATTAGGGTATCCAGTTCTTCTTGCAACTTCGAGAAAATCATTTATCGGTCATGTTTTAGATTTACCGGTAGAGGAACGTGTAGAAGGGACAGGAGCGTCAATTTGTCTTGGCATTGAAAAAGGTTGTGAAATGATCCGTGTTCATGATGTGAAGGAAATGGCGCGTATGGCAAAGATGATGGATGCGATGATTGGTAAGGGGGTAAAATGATTGGATAAAATTTATATCCATGACATGGAGTTTTATGGATACCATGGTGTGTTTCCAGAAGAGAATAAATTGGGGCAAAGATTTAAAGTGGATTTAACAGTGGAGCTGGATTTAAAGCAAGCGGGCGAAAGTGACAACCTAGAGCATTCAGTAAACTATGGGGAGCTTTTTGAACTTTGTAGACAAGTGGTTGAGGATCAAACATACAAGCTTGTAGAAAGTATTGCAGAAAATATAGCGGCGAATATATTGGATCAGTACGTAAGTATTTTGCGATGTACAGTAAAGGTTGTTAAACCGGATCCACCCATACCAGGGCATTACCGTGCTGTGGCGGTAGAAATTACGAGAGAACGCTCATGAAAAATGTTGTATACGTTGCGTTAGGATCAAATATTGGTGATCGTTATGCTTATTTATTACAAGCGATTGAGCTGTTAAATAAAAATCCTCATATTCGAGTGGAGGATGTCTCTTCTGTATATGAAACAGATCCGGTTGGATATACAGATCAAAATCGTTTTTTAAATCTAGTTATAAAAATTTCTACCAATTTACTGCCGCAAGAATTGTTGAAAGTAACGCAAAAGGTTGAGATTGATTTAGGAAGAAAAAGGGAAATTAGATGGGGTCCGCGAACCGTTGACCTTGACATTTTGCTCTATAATCAAGAAAATATTGAAGCAGAGAATCTTATTGTTCCGCATCCGCGGATGTTCGAAAGAGCTTTTGTTATCGTTCCGTTGTTAGAGATTAATCAAGATATAAAACAAAACATTTCACGTTCACAAGTAGATGAAATGAAAAGGCGAGAGGGAGTAACGGTATGGAAGCAGAAAAATGGGGAAGACGCATTCGTGCTTTTCGGAAGTTAAAAGGTTATACGCAAGAAGGTTTTGCAAAAGAATTAGGGGTATCTGTATCTGTTTTAGGAGAAGTTGAGAGAGGGAATAGAACTCCTTCTCAAGATTTTGTAGTAGAGGTTGCTAAGACATTAAATATTTCAATAGACGAATTAATGCCAAAGTGAGGATAATGGAAGGTGATAGTCGAGTGTTAAAGATTGCAAACATTGAGATGAAGAATCCAGTTGTACTAGCACCGATGGCGGGAGTGTGTAACTCTGCATTCCGTTTAACAGTGAAAGAATTTGGTGCAGGTTTAGTATGTGCTGAAATGGTAAGTGATAAGGCAATTTTATTTAATAACCAAAAAACATTAGATATGTTATATATCGATGAGAGAGAGAAACCGCTAAGTTTACAAATTTTTGGTGGTGTGAAAGAAACGCTTGTTGATGCTGCGAAATATGTAGATAAAAACACAACAGCGGATATTATCGATATCAATATGGGTTGCCCAGTTCCGAAAATTACGAAGTGTGATGCTGGTGCAAAGTGGTTATTAGATCCAGATAAAGTATATGAGATGGTAGCGGCAGTTGTAGATGCTGTTGAAAAGCCAGTTACAGTTAAAATGCGTATTGGTTGGGATGAAGACCACATTTTCGCAATTGAAAATGCTAGAGCTGTTGAACGCGCAGGCGGTCAAGCGGTAGCGGTTCATGGCCGTACACGTGTTCAAATGTATGAAGGGAAAGCAGATTGGGACATCATTAAACAAGTAAAACAATCTGTAAATATTCCTGTTATCGGAAATGGTGATGTAGAAACACCTCAAGATGCGAAACGTATGCTTGATGAAGTTGGTGTTGATGGTGTTATGATTGGCCGGGCAGCCCTTGGTAATCCTTGGATGATTTATCGTACGGTAAAGTACTTAGAAACAGGGGAGTTATTACCGGAACCAACAGTGCGTGAGAAGATAGATGTATGTATGCTTCACTTAGATCGTCTTATTGACCTGAAAAATGAAGATATTGCAGTAAGGGAAATGAGAAAGCACGCAGCTTGGTATTTAAAAGGTGTTCGAGGTAATGCAAGAGTGCGTAATGCGATCAATACGTGCAATACGCGAGAAGACCTTGCTTCCTTACTAGGAGCATTTGTAGAAGAGGTAGAAGTGAAACAGAAAACAATTCACGTTGGTTAAAAGGAGGAAAGAGAGAACGTTTGACATTCCTTCTCTCACTACCTATAATTACGTGAAAGAAAGAAGAACTGCCAGTATACTACTGGCAGTTTTTCTAGTTGAGTAGAAAATGATATACTGTATATATTGTAAAATTTAATAGAGCTGGAGTGATATCAATACCATGGATAACATGAACCACGAAGAATTAAATGACCAATTGCTTGTTCGTCGCGAGAAGTTACATAACTTACGTGAACAAGGGATTGATCCGTTTGGTAAACGTTTTGAACGTACAAATTCAACGAAAGAATTATTAAACTTGTATGGAGAGTTCTCTAAAGAAGAATTAGAAGAGAAAGAAATCTCTGTTTCTATTGCTGGGCGTATTATGACAAAGCGCGGTAAAGGGAAAGCAGGTTTTGCACATATTCAAGATTTACACGGACAAGTTCAAATCTATGTTCGTAAAGATGCTGTTGGAGATGAACAGTATGAATTATTTAAGACAGCTGACTTAGGTGATTTAGTAGGGATTGAAGGGAAAGTTTTCAAAACGAACGTAGGCGAGCTTTCTGTGAAAGCAACAGGCTTTACGTTATTAACGAAAGCTCTTCGTCCACTTCCGGATAAATACCATGGATTGAAAGATGTTGAACAACGCTACCGTCAACGTTACTTAGATTTAATTACAAGCATGGAGAGCCGTGAAACATTTGTTACTCGTAGTAAAATCATTCGTGAAATGAGAAGATACTTAGATGATAATGGCTACCTTGAAGTAGAAACACCAATGATGCATGCGATTGCGGGTGGTGCTTCTGCTCGTCCGTTCGTTACACATCATAATGCGTTAGATATGGAACTGTATATGCGTATTGCAATTGAGTTACACTTAAAGCGCCTTATTGTAGGTGGTTTAGAGAAAGTATACGAAATTGGCCGTGTATTCCGTAATGAAGGTGTATCAACACGTCATAATCCTGAATTTACAATGATTGAATTATATGAAGCGTATGCTGATTATAAAGATATTATGAAACTAACAGAAAATATGATTGCCCATATTGCAAAACAAGTGTTAGGTACAACGACAATCCAGTACGGTGAACAAGAAATTAATTTAGAGCCAGAATGGACACGTCTTCATATGGTAGATGCAATTAAACAATATTCTGGAGCAGATTTCTGGAATCCGATGAGTGTAGAAGAAGCGCGTGCATTAGCGAAGGAGCATGGTGTAGAAATTAAAGATACAATGGAAGTTGGTCATATTATTAATGAATTCTTCGAACAAAAGGTAGAAGAAAAGTTAATCCAACCTACATTTATCTATGGTCACCCAGTGGAAATTTCTCCTCTTGCGAAAAAGAATGATGAAGATCCACGCTTTACAGATCGTTTCGAGTTATTCATTGTTGCTCGTGAGCATGCAAATGCATTTACAGAATTAAATGATCCAATCGATCAAAAAGAACGTTTTGAAGCGCAATTAAAAGAGCGCGAGCAAGGTAACGATGAAGCACATATGATGGACGATGATTATATCGAAGCGCTTGAGTACGGTATGCCTCCTACAGGTGGACTTGGAATTGGTATTGACCGTCTTGTTATGCTATTAACAAATGCGCCATCTATTCGTGATGTGCTGTTATTCCCAGCGATGCGTCATAAGCAAGACTAAACTAAGCTTTGGAGATTTCTCCAAAGCTTTTCTTTTTGAATTTTGTTTTCTAATATAGTGAAGTTTAAATGATTTATTTACTATATAGAAGAAAGGTGCTTTTATATAGGAGATTAATACTATTGTTATACTTTTTCACTAGGGTAAAAATTTTATTAAAAAAACTATTGCATTTTAATAAATGAACTGGTATATTTATATTCGTTGTCACGAAAGACAACAAAGGAAACAAACGAAAACAACTTTTTAAATAAAAAAAGTTGTTGACTAAAATATAACAAAATGTTATATTGATAAAGTCGCTTCGGCGGCAATGAGTTCTTTGAAAACTGAACGAAACAAACAACGTGAAACGTCAATTTTTATTTTATGATGCTAGACAAACTAACTTTATTGGAGAGTTTGATCCTGGCTCAGGATGAACGCTGGCGGCGTGCCTAATACATGC
>NZ_JAGDQK010000046.1:0-46872 GCF_017498755.1 Bacillus sp. XF8
AAGTGCTTGGGAATGTTCATGATAATCCAGAGTTACTAAAAAACTCAACAAAATAATCCTTTGAATAGAAAGTGAGGCCAAATTATGACCGCATACTCAACGAAAGAACAAGAAACGGTACTAGCGTACGACAACGAAACGAAGGAATGGAGCGCATATTCTTGCGTTCCTAAACACATTCGTAAATTAGTAGAGTTAGTCGGAGAGGAAAACGTTACAGTTATCGAGAGTGACGACGAAGATAAACTACTGGCGGTGCGTTGCACGTTAGGTGAAAAACAGATAAGCATGCGAAAACTACGTCAGTATAGCGAGGATCAGAAACGAGAGATGGCGGAGAGAATGCGGGCGGTTCGTGATAATATAAGTTGATATGTATTATGTCCTTTGCAAATGTTAATTTATTTACTAGAGTTATATGTAAAGGAATAGTGAGGAGTGACGAATATGATAGACGATGTAAAGGTATACACAGTTTTTGAAAATGATAAGGTTTCACATTTATTAATAGATGGAGTTAAGGTAGATAGATACGAGTTATTGGCCATGGCAAATGAAGCTGGATACGAAAATGAAAAATTTGCATGGCAGTTAATGAATTTAGCATCAAGTCTATTCCATCCTGATGATGATTCTACTTTTAATTCTTTATACAGTGCAGTAGCAATGCATATTACCTATTTAAATATGGAAAATGAATTTAACATACATTCTCTTTTTGATAAAAGGATAAAAGAAGTATTTCATGAGGATGCCGTAATTGTAAAGAGAAAAAACGACCAAAAACATCAACCAGATTCGTGGGTGAAACTTAATGACAAATATATCCCAGTTGAAATGGAAAAAGGAGCATTTGATAAGAAGGCATTAAATCAACTTAAACGTTATATGGAAGTTTACAGTAGTGTGGAAGGGATAGCCGTTGGCTCAAAGTTAACGGTAGATTTACCTGAAAATATCACATTTATTTCTATTCAAAAATTGAGGGTGAAGTAAAGAAATATAACTTATGGAGGTGTAGTTAATGAACTACGGAGAAATGCTTTTATCGAAGGTAGTAGATGCCGCTAACCCCGTTCAGCTGAACCATGTAACAGAACGAGATTTTGTTACAGAGGCGGAGCGTAAAGCGTACCGTTTTATCAAAGATTACGCAGAAATGAATCGAGGGAAAACGCCTGACTTCCGTACGCTAGTAGCAGAAGTCGACGGTTTCACTTACGTCCCACAAGTCGATGATAGTTTCGAGTATTTAACGAAACAAGTGAAATCTTATTCCGCTAAGATCGAAGTGATGGAGCTTTTACAAAACGAAGCGCCTACCCAATTTGAGGAAAAAGACGGAAATAGTTTCCTAGAATGGTTGCGAGATAGAGTCGACAGAGTTATAATTAGAACAAACGTTCGTGATAAAGTAGGAACAAGTTTGAAGGCTGATGCGAACAAGTTCCTAGAAGAATACGAACGTCGTAAAAATGGCGAGTCATATCGCATTTGGCACTCCCGTTTTCCATTTATCAATAAGGCGATTGGTGGTTATGTTTCTTCGAACGTCTACACAATCTACGGAAAGTCAGGGCGTGGTAAATCCGCAACGACTATCGAAGAAGGCGTAGAGATGGCGTTCCAAGGTGCAAACGTACTCATTTGGCTAATGGAAATGGGATGGTTCGAAGGAATGGTCCGTTTATACACTTCGATTTCTAGCCGTATCGGAGCGACTGTAGCCGAATTAGATGGCGTAAATTTGGAAGCGGGCTTCGATTCGAAGGAAATCCGTCACGGCAAATTATCGGAGGAATTCGAAGAAGGATTTAAGGCTTTCTTGTCGAATATTAACGAAATCCTACCTGGAAATATTATCGTACGAGGCGTAGATGACGACGACTTTCACCGAAGAGATTTACGTCAATTAGAAGTAGATATTACGGAGACGAACGCTGATGTCGTTATCATCGATCCGTTTTATTATCTCGACTATGAGACAAATACGAGTAAGACGGCTGGTGGCGATGCGGCAGCTACTTCTAAGGCCTTGCGTCGATTAGCAGGTAAGACGAGCGTAGTTATGTTCGCTATTACACAAGCGGATGAAGTAGATAATGGTGAAGATGACGACGGCAATCGTGAATTACGCTTACCGAAACGTAGCGAGGTAAAGAAAACGAAAGCGCTCTTAGAAGATGCTGCGTTATTGATAGCGGTTGACACTGACGCTAAGCAAGGGCGAGGTATGATCGGTATTAACAAAGGCCGTGACGGTGGCGAAGGTGAATCAGCCGAAATTATTTACATGCCGCAGATTGGCGTGATTAAAGAGATGGAAACCGGCGAACAGGCAGCGAAGCAATTTACTTCAGTTTTCTAGGAGGGGAAACGAATGGCAACGATTAAGATTCGCGATCAAGGCGTAAACATTGATATCGAGTACGAACTCCGTCAGTTTTCCTGGACTAACGAAAGATGGTCATCCGATAAGCTGATTGCAGCGAGTCCATTTCGATATGAACACACACCGAGCTTCTTCGTCAACTTAGATGGAGACTATGCTGGCACATGGAAAGACTCTGGCGCATTTGATAGCGAATGGGAAAGCGGCAACTTTACCCGATTGTTATCATATTTGCGCAATGAAACGTATGAAGAAACGGAAGATTATTTACTCGAGGCATATGGTGTGGAATATAGTTACGACAATTTAACACTCAAGCCGCCGAAACTCCGAATTGATAACGGGCATAGTCCACTCGATTTTGGTCGGTTGCAAGAGTACGCGTTTAGACATCCGTATTTAGGTGAGCGAGGTATTAGCGAAGTCGTCCAAAGACAAACGAAAATCGGTTACGACCGCTTTAGGCAGGCGGTAGTAATTCCGTGGTTTGATACAAACGGTAGACTAGCAAACATTAAGTACCGAAAGACGCGCGGCAAAGCGTTTTGGTACGAGAAGGACGGAAAGCCAATAGGCGACTTGATATACGGTTTACATCTTGCTTACAAACGGAACATTAGACGTGCAGTATATTGTGAGGCGGAAATAGATGCGATGTCATTTATGACGGCTGGGGTTTTCGGATTGGCAAACGGAGGCTCGTCGTTTAATCAAAGAAAGGCAGAGTTGATTTTAAAATCGCCAATAGAAGAATTAGTTATCGTGGCGGATAACGACCCGGCAGGCGAGAAATTACGAAAAGAACTTGAGAAATATTTAAACGGCAAAATACAGTTGACAAATGGATATATAAACGAATATAACGATGCGAATGAAGCGTTAGTGAAAGAAGGGGTAGATTCTTTACGATCCGTGATTGATAATGCGGAGCCAGTTCGATTAAACTTACTATACGTGAATTCACGTAGTGACGGTCGGAGGGAAGATGCGAAACCTTCCCGTTAAATAGATGTTATTCCGTTTCCCATTCGTACAATTCTTCGATGTCACAATGTAGTTTAGTAGCAATGTTGCGTGCTCTTTCTACGTTCGGCAAATTACGCAAGCTGACATAGTCCGTTATGGATTGCGGTGTAACACCGAGTTTCCTAGCGAGATCAGCTTGCGTAATGCCGTTTTTCTTACATAGTTCGGGAATACGGCACCTTCCGACTTTAAACGATGTAATCACCTCCTTTCTCAAATCGGAGGCTTAAAAGCTATTGTTCTTTGTTACTAGTAATTTTAACAACTTTTTCTATAGGTACGTCTAGGTGTAGACAAATATCTTCTATTGTACTTAAGTGTACAGACATTCCTCTGTTAATTCTAGCAATTGTTTTACTATGTAATATTTTATCTCTTAAATCGCTTATCACCATATCTTTTTCTTTTAGTGTGACATGGAGAGGGGTGTAATCAATCATTTTAACACATCCTTGGAAAAATATTTCTCAATATTCAAATGTGTACTTTTGTACACATATAAATTATAATTACATTATACCAAAATTTTCTTATACAGCATAGGAGGGTTTTCAAGTGCCGGGGTTTCATAGAGAGATATGTGATACTATTAATGATCGAGATGATATAACATTTTCAAGCGTTGCAGAAAAAATAGAAGCGTCCAAGCAATGTATGTCTAAATTTAAAAAGGATGGGACCATAGGGTTTAGAAAGCTCTTGAGACTCTCCTATTATGTGTTTCCAGACGAACAACGTGAGAAGATGGAAAATTGGTGTTTACAATTAGATACTGCTGAGTCAATACAACAAAGCTTTGAGTATGCAGCAATAACTAGAAATGTTACTTTGTTAAAGAAGTTACTTAAGTTACATAAAAAAGAGAAAGGTGTAATAGGTGATTATGTAAATGTGTATAATATAATTTACAAATATATGAATTATAGCATGGAAGGATATGAAATAATAGAAAATTTAAAAAAGATTGATTATACGGAAGATGCGACACTTAGAATTTTAGTAAATATACTCAAATGTTATGACTATTTTGCGAAGAAAAAGATTCATCTTATGCTAGATTTAGCTCTAGAAGTAGAAGAGATGATAAAAAACTTAAGTAATAGTCGTAAATTATTCATCAAAGAATGTTACCTCCATAGACTAGCTGAAATCTTAGCCCCAATTTATCTACATAGAAATGAGTTAGAGTTATCAAGACATTATTCTTCTTTAATTATTAATGCAAATATCTGCGCGAAAACCGTTTCTGATGCGTCATACTATTTAGGGATGACATACTTGATTGAAGATAAAGAAAAATGTATGAAATATCTTCAAAAAAGTCACGATATCGCTAAAACTATCGGGATTAAGAATTTGATTAACCAGACTAGAGATAACCTAGATTATGTTAAAATTTACCTAGGAGTACCTCTTGGAAGGGATTCAGACGCGAGACTTGTGATGTATCAGAATAATAAACGGAATAGAAAAATGATTGATGATTATATAAACGAGAGAGGTGAACGAGATTTTTTATTGATGTATCGAGCTTGCAGTCAAGAATCTCTGCCGGAGCTGTACGAGTGCTTCCAACGTTTCTTTTCGAATTCGAATTTTTTCTTCTCTAGTTTAATTGCAAAAGAAATCTTCGATAGAGGCGATCATTCCATGATGACTCAGATGTTGATTAACTTTAAATCACAAACGGTAAAAGGAGAGGTTCATTTTGAAAAAAGTTTTATTAGGAGTTTCCGCAGTTTTAACACTAGCTCTAGGAGTATTTGCGCTTAACGGATTTGCAGACGCACATTCGGATAACCAACAATATAAAGCACAAGAAACTAGACCTGGTGGTTGATTGCTAATTAAATAAGATTACTGAGGGCGGTCTTATTGGTCGCTCTTTTTTGTGCTTAGAGAAATGTTTACTAAAGTATACAAACTATAAATTCCAGTAGTTAGTGTACTTTGATAAATCTTCCATGGTAATATGCTACAATTTGAACATTAGCAATAAACGAAAAAGTTTTATCAAAAAAAAAATAAAAAATGTGCGCGGGCTTGGCAGCTAGTGCGTCATAGTTATTGTAAGGGGGAATAAGAAGTGAAAGACGAACAAAAATTGAATATTAACAAGATGGCAAATGATTATCTTCGAACAGGTGACGACTTCGTATTTACGGATTTGTACACTAGATTATCGGAGGTATATCGGGACAAGCTACGGTATTGGAGTACGAGTACATACATGGCGAACGAACACGACATAACTGGATTGTTCCACGATGTAATACAAAAGGTACTAAATAGCTTACGAGATAACGTTGGCGGCGATTTCGTAAAACTATTTGCAGTATCACTCGGAAATGGATACAAGTCATTGTTACGAAAGTTACGTACGAGAAGAAAATACGAAGTATATGATGGGCCAGATAGCGATGAGGAAGAGAACACGGCAATGTTCGAAACTATCGCAGATGATTACGATTTAGAAGAACACGTTACAAAAAAGAAAGAAGCCGACCAGCGTGAGCTAATCGACTTCCTTACCGACCCTGGACAGGTCAATGACGAGACAACGACGGTAATCGTTGAATCGTTTATTACGAATGATGGACCAACAACTCCGACGGCAATCGGAAAGAAATTGGGCCTTCATCATTCGACAGTGATTCGCAAGCTCGAGCGCCTGGCAAAGCGTTTCGATGAAAGACAATTCGGTGACTACCGAGATTATCTTCTTGCGTAAAAGTACGTTCTATATGCTTAGGCATTGCATATAGAAATCCATAATAGCACATTATGTTTGATGTACGGAGGGGTGTTAAGTAGCCCCTTTGTACTTACAACTAACCGACTTGGCAGGTCGATCAATTGTAATACTTTTGCTTAACGCTAAAACAAGTTAAGTTAACTCGCCTTAAGTTAAGTGAAGTCCACTTATAGGACCTCACTGTCATTATACAGTATTACCGTGGTACGTACAAATCAATTATTTGTAAATTCGGTCGACATTATCTGTCATATTACGTTTTATTCCTATATTAAAAGATAATATAACGCTGTTTATAGATGCACGTCGATATAACGTCATTACCCGTCGTTATCACCATCCACCTCCCCCGAATATACACAACGGGTAGTGGCGTCATATGGGCGTTTGGCATATACGTCCTAACAAAACCGATTCATGATTTCAGATTTCCTACCGATGTATCCCCCACGTCGGTATTGCGTAATTCCAGTGAGTTGCGTGATACGGGCGTGGGATTAACCCAAGCTCGAATAATAACGAAGGAGTTGTTTCAATGGGTATTAGAGAAACGTTAAAAAAACGTGAGGAACAACGTGAAGCTAATCAAAACGGAGGTAATAACGATTTTCCGGAAGGCGTAACGAGATACGTCCGGATGGGAAAACACGGTGAAGTAAACGCAGAAGGCCGAACGTTCATCTTATTAGCGGATCCGGACAATTGGTATTTTTACTTCGTACACGAAGACAAAACATTCGATGGTAAGCGAACGATCCACCGATTCCGAAAACATTCGTGTCTACACTCTCCACGTAAAACAAACGCAGACATTACGCAGTACTTCAAACCAGGTAAATCAGAGTGTCCGTCATGTAAAGTCGGTGCGAAACGTAAAATGTACGCAATGATTCCTGTGTACGACTTAGAGTATGGCACGTATCGCGTGATCGATACGGCTGAGTTCCATATCAATAACATTATCGCTGACTATGACAAAGCCGAAAAGATGGGCCGTAAGTTCAATCCGGAATATTCACTAGTAGGTGAAGCTGTACACGTTAAGCAAGTCGACAAATCCTATTCGCTTGAATCTGGTGAGGCAACGGACGAGCAAATCGAAAAGGCTAAAACGTTTATCGGAACGGACTTCAGTTACGAAGATTTAGCTAATTACCGCGAAGAGGGCGACATCATTACGTTGTTACAAGATGCGGAAGACGATGCGATTGATAAATCGAAGTTGCCAGGTACGCCTAAAACAAGTAGCGACGTATCACAGCCGATCGATATCTCAGACGATGCATTACCGTTCTAAGGAGGGCGTTTATATGGCACATGAAACAACAGTTAAGGGTGGTTGCTCGGAACTCCGAGTAGCCCTCGCGCTCTTAAACCTCGGTTGGGAAGTAGCGAATTCGTTCATCCCGGAGGTTTACGACTTAGTAGCGCGTGATCCGATTAACAAACAGTGGTACACAATACAGGTAAAAACAATTCGAGTACGCCATGACCGCGACGATGCATTGGTGGTACAAGCGAAAAAAGGTAATGGCGAAGCTTATACGAAAGATGATTGCGACTATATCGCAGGAGTCGAAGGCGACCGAGTATTCATGTTCGAATGTGCAGGACAACGTGAGTATTGGGCGACTGAGACTAGCGCAAGTCAACGTTGGATTGAGTTAACGGCGGTAACTAATAACGAAGAGAATGGGGAGGACGAATAATATGGCGAAGCTTACAGGCGTGAAAGTGGTTAATAAAAATACGGTGGAATATAACGGGTTTGTTTACGGGTTAGTTGCAGACGATGCACAAGCAAACGATTTATTACGATTCAAAGAAGATTATACTGACATCGATATCGGAGCATTCTATGCGGTAAAGCGTATTGATTCTGATGGTGATGTAGAGATTTTGGATAACGATAATGATGAACAATTTTTCGATATAGATGATTCGGGTTTTGATGTGTTCCGTAAATCCCACACAACTAATACGGACACTACCGACAAGCTAACCGACGCGGAAGGCGTAGTTACAATTACATCACCTGACGGTTCTAAAATCGTAGGCACTCCGTCTGACTTAAACAAGATTATACATAATTGGCAAGCATTACAGGCGGAACAGGTAGCGGCGGTGGAAATGCCGGAGGAGGCGGTCGAAGTAGAGGACGCAAGTGAGTCGGTGTCAGAACGTTTACAGGTCGGAGATTATGCGAAAGTTGTCGGAGACGGGAACGGTGTATCTACAACAGGAGATATCGTAAAAATTATCGCTGATGATGGTAGTGGTTGTCCTTTCAAAACTGAATACGTAAATGGTAACTATGCTGGCTGGAGATGGGTGAAAAGCTTAGTAAAAGCAACCGACGAAGAAGTCCTCGAAGCTAAGCAAGCGTTGTTGAAAGTAAATGATTACGCGAGGGTTATTGGTGTAACTCATACAGAAGATACTTGCAGTGAGCATAGTTATAAAAACGGCGACGTTATCGAACTCGTGAGATATGACGATGAAGATGATACGTTTAAAACTAAATACTTAGATGGTTCTGAAGCTTTATCTCCTTGGGTACACCGTAAAGACCTCGAACCACTAACGAAAGAAGAAACGGAACACATCGCTCGTGAAGCTGAGGAAGAGAAAAAGGCGAGAGCAGAACGTGAGGAGAAAGAAGCGGAGCGACTTAAGTGGGCGGCTATCGGTCGTGAGGTTGGTGAATTACGTAATGGCGATACTGTGCATTTAGCATATTGCGATTTACTAATAGGGAAAGTTTTAGGACTTAATGAAAAACATTCTTCTCCTTCTGAACCTCGTTATTATGTTGATTTTGGAGAAAGAAATCATGGTATCTGTACTGAAAAGGCAAGTGACTTAGTACTAATTGCTCCATCGGAATCTTTATTTAATCAAGCGCCTGTAACAGAGGCGGCTGAGAGATTTGAGTAGGGTTTGCGAAAATTGTAGCGCCGTACTCAACCGTAAAGAATTCGTATACGACGATCGTGAAGGCAAGTCATTTTGCGATAAACGTTGTTTCGAAGAGTGGGCGGAAGATAATCACGTCACGGTAGTGGATTTTTATTACCGATTAAATTGCAAGGAAACGGGGCGGTAAGTTATGACGCCGAAATTAACGTTGAACTTAAAAATACCGGGTGCTGAAGCCGTTGAAGAAACGAAGGCACGAGTAGCAAAAGCGGTCGAACGAAAGGTAAAGGCGACCGAAACGATGGAAGACGCGTGGCAACGGATTCTATCGATGAAAAACAGTGAGTCTGATAGGCAGAGACTTGCGGAAGTAAAAGAAGCGATGACGAAGGGCGAAATTGGTCGTAGCCCTTCCGACCTCGCTAAACGTTTTAGTAAGGCGGAAGCTTTACGGTTATGGAAAGTGTTACATGCTCATAAGAGAGAAGATAAGATACGTGAGATGGTGTTGGCTACACCGGAAAATTACGTATTAGTTACCGATGGCAAGGTATTAAAGCAAATGTTAGATGATATGAAGACGTCAGATTTAGTCGGATTTGACTGTGAGACTTTCGGAGAGGATAACGGAGCATTGGACCCGTGGAATGGTGAAGTCGCTGGCTTTTCGATATCGACGAGAGGTCACAATTACTACGTACCGTTGAATCACGAAGAAGGCCCGAATTTAAGCAAAGAAGTTTTATTACAATACGTTAAACCTGTATTAGAGCAAGTGAAAACCGTAATGCATAACGCACCTTTCGACTGTAAATGGTTTATGCAGCGTTACGGAATTAACTTAATCGATAACTTACATGCAGATACAAGAATAATGGCGATGGCATTAGATGAAAACCGTAACCATAGACTGAAGGATTTGATAACGGATTGGTTACGTCAGCCTAGCGATAACTTCGATGAACTATTCGGTAAGACTCCGTTTAATGAAATACCTTTAGATGTAGCGTTAGTTTACGCAGCGGGTGACACGGAGAAAACCTTGAAACTTTACGATTGGATTATGGAATGGTTTGACAAACGAGAGGATTTACAAGAAATCAAGTCGCTCGTTTTTAACATAGAGATGCCAGTATGTAGACAGTTCATTAAGTCGGACTTAATCGGTATCAACTTCGACGAAGAGAAAGCGAATGTATTAGACGGACAACTAGCTGAAGAAGAGGCGCAAATACAGCGTGAGATATACGAATTATTCGATGAAGAAATTAACTTAGGTTCACCGGTTCAACTAAAGAAAAAGTTATTCGTAGATTTAAAGTTACCTGATGTAGAGAACGGATCAACTGGCGTAAAAGCGTTGAAGAAGTTGAAAGGGAAGCATCCCGTAATTTCTAAGATTCTCGATTATCGAGGCGTCAGCAAACTACGCGAAGCATTTACACAAAAGCTACCTAAAGAAATTAAACACGACAATAAAATTCATCCGTGGCATAACACGTATGGAGCGGCGACAGGACGGTTTACATGTAAATCACCAAACACTCAGCAGATACCAGCAAAGCGTCCTGAAATACGCCACCTGTTTACATCGAGTGCAGGTAAAATACTCGTTTCTATAGATTACTCGCAAATTGAATTAAGGGTATTAGCGCATATGGCTGAGGAACCGGAACTAATTAAGGCGTTCAAAGAAGGACGCGACATCCACTCGACTACGGCAGCGATGATTAGTAACGGTAAATATACGTATGAAGACATTCAGGCTGAAAAAGATACAGACGGTTCACCTGAGCAGAAATTCCGTAAGCAAGCTAAGGTAGTTAACTTCGGAATTGTATACGGAATGAGTGACAAAGGGTTAGCCGATACGTTAGGTATTACGAGAACCGAAGCGCAAACAATTATCGATAACTACTTCAAAGGTTACAAAGGGATTCAACGATATATGGACGAGCAGAAACTATTGGCTCGTAAGCAAGGTTACATTACGGATATTTTCGGTAGGAAGCGTCGGTTGCATACCGAGTACAAGTCGAAAGACCGTTTCTTACATTTCCGTGCGGATCGTATGGCCGGTAACTTTCCGATTCAAGCGTCAGCCGGTTCGATTTTAAAGAAAGCAATCGTAGATTTACAGGCAGTTTTATCGAAACATAACGTAGATATTTTACTTCAGGTACATGACGAATTGTTATTCGAGTGCCCGAGAGATATTTCGAAGGAAGCACTATTCGAATTAAAAACTACGATGGAAAACGCGGTTAAATTATTAGTTCCCGTCAGATGTGACGTTGAGATAAATCCAGAGCGATGGTTAGAGAAAGTTAGTATCGAAAAGTGGTTTAACGAAGAGGAGGAAACGGAATGAAAATTAAAATAAACGCTGATCATTACAAAGGGTTTGAAGATTACGGATATTTGATAATTGATGGAGTAAAGTACGAGTATCATGACGAGTTATCATCGGACATGGACGATGATGGTCGTCGGGAGCTTTATATTTTAAAGCGAGAAACAGACGGCAAGTTTTTCATGTTCGATATTTACTACGTACGTTATGGCTACGAAGATTATGGGTTTGATAAACACTGCCAATCGAATGATATCCACGAGGTTGAAGAACATCAGGTTACTATTACGAAATGGGTTTCGGTAAAGGAGGGCGTAAATGATTAACCTATCCGAAGTATCTACAAAAGAATTAAGCGAGGAATTAGAGAGGCGACAGGGCGTAATCACCGTCCAGGTCGAGCCTTACGAAAAGATAGAAGTCGGAGGAATCGTGGTTAACGGTCCGGCAATCGTTTTAATAAATCAAGACTAAAACAATTTAGGAGTGAGCGACATGGCGTCATTAAAACTTTATACATTTAACGTATTTCTTGCTGGTGTAATTTTTATCAATTCCTTGAGTCTTTTAGTAAAAGGCCACTACTTAATTTCTTTATTAGCAGCGGTACTTTTAGTATCAGGTTACTTCGTAGAGAGACGTTCGTACAAACAGTTCAAGGAGGCGTTGACTTATCGTAACGAAAACTAACGCAGCGCAATTACTACGTCAGAACACGCAGGAAACATTCGCTTATGAAATCGCAGAGGAATTCCGTCAATTCTTCGAAACATGGCATTCTTATTCGGAACCTTACGACACGCATTTAGACGTCTGGCTCCACGAAAGCTATGCGAAAGTATTAAGTAAAGGTGGATACTTAGATTATCGAAGTCTGCCGTATTTTTCTCCTTCCTCGGCGAATAGTTGTCCGAGGGAGCTTTACGAAAAGGCGTTACGTAGTCCGCGAGATCAAGACGAAGTGAAACCGTGGCAACGACGATGGCAGTTCATCGGAACTAACATCGGAGACGCAATCCAACGTGATATTTTACTAGCGGAACGACATTACAAGAAGTTCACTGGCGAGAAACCACGCTTTAAATTTGAACGAACGAAAGACGGTTATCCAGCGTTTGAGGATTTCGTTAAAACTCGTAAGGTAATCGAACACAAGGGTCAACGTTTTTCATTAATCGGTACGTGTGACGGTATTTTAGAATACACCGATGAGAATGGCGTAGTTACACGAGTTGGGCTCGAAATTAAATCGAAACAGACATCGTACAGTAGAACTTCTGAATATTCGCTGCGCGAACCTGGCGCCGACCACGTCAAACAAGTTACATGCTACTCGTTAATGTATGACTTAGATTATTACATCGTACTTTACATGAACGCATCGAAGAAAGCATGGAATATGAACGAAGAAGATTATGCGAAGTATCCGGATTTCAGAGCGTTTGGTGTTGCGGTAACGGATGACATGCGTAACGAAGTATTGGACAAGTTTGCTAGTATCGTAGCGGCGGTTAAGACGAAACAACCTCCGAAACTAGATATCGAGCATTGGACATTTAACAACTTTAAGGCAGCGTGTGCACAGTCGTTAAGTGACGAGGAGTATGAGGAGATTAAAACGCAAGTCAATCGAGTGAAGCGTTCGAGTTTATCAGATACGAAGAAAGCTCCGTATATCGGGGCGTTAGAGTTTATCGATAAAGTACGGGAGGGAATGTAAATGGGTTATTACACGGATCATACACTACAAACCACAAACGCTAATACTAGTAAAATACTAAGCGATTTATACGAAAAAATGGAAGCTGGTTCTTTAGACTTTGATACTGAAATTTTCTATGCAGTAGATAAGTACGGTGAGTTTTATGACTCTACTAAATGGTACGACTACGAAACGGAAATGTCGGCAATCTCTCGTTTGTATCCCGATGTTATTTTCGAACTAAGTGGCAAAGGTGAAGAAGCTGGCGACTTATGGAAAGCGTACTTTAAAAACGGAAAGATTCAACGGTGTCCAGCGGAGATTACCTACGATGAATACGACGAAAATAAATTAGAGGTCTTGTAGTGATGTCTCGAAGTAAAAAGGCTTTCCGTGTTTTAAGTATCGACACCTCGTTAGGTTCTCCAGGAATCGCCGTCATAGACGTAATTAACGGCAAGCCGAAACTAATCGACGTATCGCACGTTAAAACAAAGTCGACCGAACCAATCGCTTTACGCACGAAAACAATCGAAGCATGGGCGCACTTATTCATACGCAAATACGCGCCCTACGATTTGATAGTCCGAGAGGGATTCGCTAGTAAAATACCACATACGAATTATACGGTGTTTAGCGCATGGAATGCGGTGGATCGTGCGTTAAATGATTTCGGTTTGAAAGTCGATGATAGTATCGGACAAGCTTCCGTTAAAAAGAAACTACTCGGTAAGGGACGTGCAGAAAAGGAAGAGGTCGAGGCTGGCGTGAGGCGATACGTTGAGTGGGGCGAATTTAAGACGAGTGATGAATCGGATAGTATTGCCATAGCTTTAGCGTATTTAATCGATAAGGGAATTATTACGAAGGAGGAAACAGAATGAAAACATTTTACGAAGAAGATATCGAAAAGGTTTTTACGTTACTAGACTCATTCGAAAACATCGCTTTAGGAAAAGACGCACAGTACTTTCCTCAATTTGTCGAAGGATATACACAAGCGAAAAGAGATGCAAGGTTGGCGCTAAAAGCATTGGTTGCGTCAAAGGAGATTGAGTAATGAAATACGTACTTCACCGATTAGGAATCGTATTTTCACCGTCACTCACACAAAAAGGAGTCGGACCATTTCCTATTAAGTCCGCGAGAAAAAGATTTGAACAACGTATTAGATTAATCGAAGAATTCTTACGTAAGCAAAGGGAGGACGTTTGATGTTTACTTACTTATTGCTCGAATTTTTAGGTGGAATGGCGTTAGGTCTCGGATTCTTTACTTCTGTAGCGATTGTACACCTTATTGCCTCGTTATTAAAAACGAAAAAGGAGGCGTCTAAGTAATGGACAAGTTAACCGAACTATTCTCTTTACAATCCGATTTAGATAACCGAATCATTTCCGAAAGAAACATCGATAAGTCACTCGACGAATGGGTCGTAGGTATTACAATCGCAATGGAAAGCGAGATTGACGAGATTCGCCGAGAAGTTAATTGGAAGTGGTGGAAGAACGAGAAACCAATCGATAAGGAAGCGTTACAAGGCGAAGTAATCGACATGTGGCATTTCTTAATTAGCCTGTCGATTAAGTGCGGTTTATCAGCGGAAGATGTATATCGAATTTATCTAGAGAAGAATCGAGAGAATCACGCAAGGCAGGACGGAACGAGTACGAAGGAAGGGTATGCGGTCGAAGGACAACTCGAATTTGATTTCGAAAATGGAGGCGTTAAGTGATGGATAATGAGAAATTCAGCAGATTAATATACGCACTAACAAAGCACGCCGCTAACGGTGATTTCACGGAATTCCTTGATACGTGGGGATTGACATTGGAGGAGTACAGCGAGATTCGTGATTACTTAAAAGAAACTTACGGAATTAAACCATATTTGTAAGGAGGATGATTAACTATCCCTAAACCATTAAGTAGATTCATTGGACATAGATTTGGGTATCTCGAAGTTTTAGATGTTTATAGAAAAGAAGTAAACGGGTATCGACGTACTATGTTCCTAGTCAAATGTGATTGTGGAACGGAGAAAGAAATCTTGTCACACAATGTCGTTAATGGACCAGTCAAAAGTTGTGGCTGTAAAAGCGGAGAGATGAAGAAACAAATAAAACATGGTATGCATGATACACGTATTTACCAAACTTATGCAGATATGAAACAGCGTTGTTTGAATCCTAATAATCCTCGATACCATCGTTATGGTGGAAGAGGGATCATCATATGTGATGAGTGGTTATCTGATTTTATGGATTTTTACATTTGGGCCATGTCTCATGGGTATAAAGACGATTTGACAATCGAGAGAATAGATAACGATGGTAACTATTGTCCTGAAAATTGCAAATGGGCAACTATGGAGGAACAGCTTAAAAATAGGAGTTTTAGGAGGAAAGCCGTATGAAAATTGAGTTGTTGGCACACACAAGATTATCTGAATCATTTAAAGAGAAGTTGTATAAAGATGGTTCGATTTCTTTTGATCAATACGGAGAATTAGATGAGGTTACTGATGGACAAGTTGTTACGTTATCAGCAATACGTACTTGTTATAGTGCAAACAAACCCTCAGAAATTGCTATAAAAGAAGGTCACCGATATTTCAAAAAGGAAGCTACAGACGGAAAAGGTGGGACTGATGCAGACCGTTTAATCAGACACATAGTAGCTAGTAAACACACCTCCACATTGGAAGCAGTGACATTTACGTTTGCTATCGAAGGTGTAAGCCGAGCTCTACTAGCACAACTCACTCGACATCGAGTCGGATTTAGCTTTTCGGTACAGTCGCAGAGATATGTACGATTTGGCAGTGACGATAAGTCGGGCGGGTTTGATTACGTAGTACCTGATAATGTTAAAAAATGCGAAAGTGAGAGTGTATTTACTACCTACGACTTGTACAACGATTTTATGGATAAAGCGCAAGAGTATTACGATGAACTGCGCGCAGCAGGAGTGCCTGCCGAAGATGCGAGAATGGTCCTTCCGCAAGCAGCAACTACGAATCTAGTCATGACGGTGAATTTACGTAGTTTACTAGACTTCTATGCTAAACGTCGTGCAGGAAACGGGGCACAAGCCGAAATCGCAGAGTTAGCGGAAAAACTACGAAAAGAAGTCGTTAAAGTAGAGCCGTGGGTAGACGAGTTTTTCGAAGGAGGTAGAAACTAAGTGATTGACACGATTAGAGAAATCATAGAATTATACGACGCAGAATGTATGAGTGAGAGCGATACTCTAGAGGCTATCTCGCAAGTGCTAGGAGGCAAATAGATGACGATATTAGCGTGGGTCAGTTTAGTGATTAACGTATTCATTGCGTTAGTAACGCTCGGTTCAAATGATATGGAGAGTGACGCAAGAATATTTTCGTTAGCAATCCAGTTTCCAACGTTATTGTTTATCGTTTTATACCTAATCAATTAAGGAGGGCGTTATTATGGCAGACGTAACTAAATTCGAAAGTAAAGATGGATATATCTACGCGGTTGGCGGAAAGAGGTACCGTGAGTTATCAAAAGAGCCAGCGGTTGGG
Organism: Bacillus sp. XF8; assembly: GCF_017498755.1. Taxonomy (NCBI): domain Bacteria; kingdom Bacillati; phylum Bacillota; class Bacilli; order Caryophanales; family Bacillaceae; genus Bacillus; species Bacillus sp. XF8. The sequence continues at coordinate 16,697 of NZ_JAGDQK010000046.1, forward strand.
GATACGGTGTTAATCGTTGCTAAAGATAAAGGTAGTCTCGGTTACGAGGAAGGAGGAAGGTACGAAGTAGTACGTGTATATAGCGACGGATGTATTGATATTTTAGATGATGAAGATGACGATGCTTATGTTCTTTGGGAGGAATTCATAATCGTCGAACCTATCGAAAGTGAAACTCCGACTCCTATGCCTTGTGTACCTTACGATGTGTTTGACGATTTTAAAACGAAACTAACACGCCTAGAAGAACGAACTGAAGAAAACCACCGTAATATCCTAACGTTCTCACAAACGGCAGAATCCGCACGAAGTACCGCATCGAAAGCAATCGGAGGTGTGAACGCTCTAGACGAACAGTTAGAGTTAGTGCGTGAAGATATCGTATTCCTTGACGAGAAGATAGACGAGTTAGCAGTAAAATCACCGCAAAACATTACGATAAACATTAACGTCTTAGATATCGAATCTGCTAAAGCAATCGTTGAATCCTTTACGAAAGGGCGTGAGTAATTTGTTATGTAACGCTAAGAAAATCGCTATTACGGGTAAAGCCCGAAGTGGTAAGACGGAGTTATCCCATTACGCTTGGATGTTATATGGCTTCAAAGAATTCGACTTCTCAGCGGTGTTAAAGGACGAGTTCCATCGACTGTTTCCACATATCCCACGCGACCCGAAACCACGCGCCTACTATCAAAAATTCGGTCAGTGGTTACGTGAGATTGATCCGGACATTTGGGTAAGGTTAACAATGGCGAAGGTGCACGAATATTGTTTCGAGGATTCGCTAAATAAAGTGAATCACAAGCCGAAAGTATTAGTAAACGGAGTGAGACAACCGAATGAGTATCGACTCCTTAAGGACGAAGGTTTTACAATTATCCGAGTAAACGCATTGGATGACTTGCGTATCGGTAGGGCGCACAGCGCGGGCGATGTATTTACCGAGTCTGATTTATCGCATGAAACGGAAAGTCATATCGATACTTTCGAGGTAGATTACGAGGTTAATAACGTTGGTACTGTCGGCGATATGTACAATCAGTTCGATGTGATTATGCGAGATATTGGAGTGCAAGCGGTTAGTAGTAGGGAGATTGTAGCGGATGCTTTTAGTGATTTGAAAGCTATTTTATAAATCAGGGTATTAAAAAATAAAGTCTCATCTAAAAGGATGAGACAAGAGAAGAAAAAATAGTAAGCATCGATAAGAACAATTCTTTCAGAGCGTATGCAATAAGCGCGATAAATATAAGAGCACATCCGTATAAAATTACTCTGAAAATCTCGCTAAGTGTATGACGTGTAGAAGTTTTTACATGTCCCCACTGTGCTTTAAATATTAGAGAGCGGGTCGGTAATTTAAGTTCTTTTCGTATTCTTTCAAACTCATTATCAATTTCGATACAAAGAGTTTCAAATGACTCATATTTAAACTGACCGTTATCTAATTCTTGTTTTATTTTACGAGTATGGTATACGACATACGGATCTATTAACTCGTAATGTTTATCTATTATTTTAAGCATTTTGTATAGCGCTTCATTATATTTTTCTTCACTCATTTCTCTGTAGAGATTTGGTTCTATAGCTCTGAATAAAGGAAGATAAGCTTTATAAAGGCGTTTGTTTTGAATGTCTAAGGTTTGGTTGTTCTTTATAGTCGATCTACCTATAAAGAACGTAGCTAATGCAGGTGCAACGGTTGCAAGCATTTTTATATAGTCTTCAAAATTAAAATTCATTATTTAACCACGCTCCTTCTAAGAAATAATACCAAAAATTACTGTATTTGTCTGTAAATAGATAGCCAAGAAAATGGAGGAATCACTATGAATAACGTAATCATTTACACAAAAAACGCATGCCCCAATTGCGAGCAAGTAAAGTGGAGCTTAAACGCTGCTGGAGTAACCTATGAAACTCGTAATATCGACGAAGACCCATCGCATGCAGCCTGGATGGCGGACAAAGGTTATATGAGCGCACCTGTAACCGTATTTCCTAGCGGTAAGGAATTAGTCGGATTTGATATGGGCGAATTCGCCAATGAATTAGGTCTTTAATTATATCGAATATAAGGAGCGATTATATGACGAATAACACATTTAAATACGTATCATTATTCTCTGGTGTAGGCGGATTCGAACAGGCGATGAATAAACTCGGAGGGAAATGCGTAATGTCCTCCGAGATTGATAAATTCGCAAATCAAGCTTACGAGGTGCTTTACGGACATAAAACAGTCGGAGATGTGACGAAGGTCGCTGCGGGAGATGTCCCGGATCATGACGTTTTAGTTGGTGGGTTCCCTTGTCAAGCGTTCTCCGTAGCAGGTAAACGATTAGGATTCGATGATACGCGAGGAACGTTATTCTTCGAAGTTGCACGCATTGCAAAGGAGAAACGACCGAAACTATTACTACTAGAGAACGTAAAAGGTCTTATTTCACACGATAAAGGAAAGACGTTAGATACGATTATCAAAGCATTAAATGACATTGATTACACGGTTGACTTCAACGTACTGAATTCGAAATACTTCGGTGTCCCACAGAACCGTGAACGGATTTTTATCATCGGTATTCTGAACGGAGAAACAGAAGAGTGGAAAATCGAAGGGAACAACGTAATTGCTAAAGGTAAAAAACGTATCAGTGCATACGAAGGTGTCAAAACGTTCAACTTCGATTGGCCTGTGCAAGATACAGTGACGACTAGATTACGAGATATTCTAGAAGACGAAGTGGACGAGCGTTATTATCTTAGTGAAGAGAAGACGGCGAAGTTGATTGCGCAATTAGAAGACAAAGAAAATGATGTTAAGTTTGTTGGTGGAATTGATAGCGGAAGCAAGTGGTTAGACGATGGAAAAAACTTATCTCGTAATTTTAAACAAGGCAATCGCGTATACGACTCAGATGGAATCGCAACAACTTTAACGTCCCAATCAGTCGGAGGATTAGGAGGACAAACATCGCTTTATAAAATAGACGGTGGACATCAAGAACCGAAAATAGCGGTACAGATGAATCGTAATAATATTGGTAGGAAATCGGATATTTCGCACTGCTTAATGGCGAGGGATTATAAAGGGTTTGGCAATCAAGATATGACAGGAATAATCGAGGAAGTCCGCCCAGTCCTTACGCCCGATCGTATAGAAAAACGACAAAACGGACGTAGATTCAAAGAGAACGACGAACCATCGTTTACATTAACCGCACAAGATAGACATGGAGTGGCAATCCGTGAGGCAACGAAGCAAGGTTACGCAATTGCAGAAGTCGGCGATTCAATTAACGTTCAATTTCCAAATAGTAAAACCCGTAGAGGAAGAATCGGAAAAGGTGTCGCTCAAACGCTAGAGACATCGTGCAATCAAGCGACGTTAGTAGAAGACCAGCGATTCTTAATAGATGACCAAGGACGTACAAGTAAAAAATTAAAACCGTTGGATATATCGCCTACACTACGAAGAGAAATGCATGGAAACGAACCTAGAGTAGTCGAACCACCATCGTACAGAATACGCAAACTCACTCCGAAAGAATGTTTTAGACTACAGGGCTTTGCAGATTCCGAGTTTGATAAGTTAGTTGGCGCTGGAATATCGAACTCACAACTTTATAAGTTAGCCGGTAATGCGGTCACGGTAAACGTAATTGAAGCGATTGGCAGTCGCTTATTGAAATACTTAGCGCATAACGAGATAGGCAGTCGTTATGTAAAAGGAGCGTGAGTATATGGGAAGCGTTAAACGTGACCTTACTATTAACGAAAGAATGCTAGAACATACTTATGCGTTAGATAATCCGAGGTCAGTCGATTTATTATTACGACACTTACCCTATATGAGAGAACGTAGGTACAACGGTGATTATGACGCAAGTATTATATTAATCGACTTAGAGACGGCAATCTCACAAGCGGACTTGACGGATAGGCAGCGTCAAGTCTTGCGGTTAGTATATTTCGAAGATATGAAACAGCGAGACGTGGCAATCTCGCTTGGGATAACGGCACCAACAGTTAATTTGTATAAGCGGTTGTTAACGCAGAAGATAGCGGCAGTGTTTGAACGATGGGCGTGGGAAGATGAAGGTTATAAATTGACGGTAGTAAAGGTCGAAAGAGAGGCGGTCGCTTAATGGAGCAGGCGAAATATATTTTCGATACAAACGGAGATTACAAAACGCAGTTCGAAACGTACGTAAATACGCTAATTACCGCTCACCGAGAAAGCGATTCTGAGGCGATTAGTAATAGAGATGTACGTACGAAGGAAATTAAATCGCTCACAGACGCTTATGTGGAAGTGGTGGGAGAACGACCTGAACCGAAACAACTTGAAAGATTGACGGATTTACTCTTACACGAAGAACTATCGGACCCTCGTCCGGATAAGATGACGTTAGAGGAATATCCGATTATGAGCAGTGATCAGGAACCGCGTCGACATGGTAAAGAGGTACCGATGAAAGTAGCGGAGGAATATGGCGTGGATAGACGAAATTACAAGCCTCCAGTGCGGAGGAAACGTACGAGAAAAGAGACGTGGAAAATCGATAGGGAAGCGAAGTCTAGGAACGAGGAGAGACGGAGGGAATATCGAGAGTTTACGAGGATGCAGCCTGTAAAAATATTACGTAAATATGTTGATTGGCTTCCATTATTAGAACGAGAGAAGAACGTGAAAGTGTTAGATGACGATGGCGGACGGATGTTATATAACGAAGGGAAGTACGATGAGTTGCTGACTAAGGAACAAGCGCAACATTACTTCATGTTTAATACGATTATGGGAAATATTTACGGAGGAGACCGCTAGAGATAGCGGTCTTTTTTATGATTTATCAATATGTTAGAATTGTATAGTAACATCAAGATGCTGAAAATTCGAACTTTAAAAACGAAGGGGAAATGGAAAAATGAAAAAATTAACAGATGTACTTTCACTTAAACAAGTGGAAAGCCCAGAGATGCAATATTATATTTACATAAATACAAAGAGGGATGTTGAATTAAAAGGTCGTATTGATTTGGCAGAGAAAGATAAAGAAGAGCAAATACAAACGGAATTAATAGAATTCATAGAAAACCAAGACAATGAAAATGAATTTCTTCTAGTCGGTAATCAAGCTGTAAAAGTTAATGAAGTTATTTATGTAAAGGTAGAATCATTTAGATACTTTGGTTTTTAAGAAAAACTATTGTTGATAGAGAATAACACATCTCCAAAAAAAGGCGCCCATTTTAGGTGCTTTTTTTGTAAAATAAGCCAATTTATTTTGTTATATCCATTTACATATGTTAATAGGTTTGGTATAATATAAGTATAAGGAGGTGAGGAAATGCTAGACGATATGATAAAAGTTCTTCAAATTATCTACTTCATCGTTTCAATCGCTTGGATTGCCGCTCAAGCTTCGAAAAAAGACGACGAGTAAGATAACTGAAGAACTCACACAAGGGAAGCGAGTTGGTCGCTCGCTTCTCAATAAAATTATAACACGTCTAGTTACAAAATGAAAAAGAATAACAAAACGTTCATCTTTTCGTTAATATTAGCGTGCTTCGCCGTTATCGGAATCCGTCAAATGTGGCAGAATACATTTACCGATGTAATAGCGGTGGCAATGCAGATTGTTACGATCTTAGTCGTCGCTAAGGATTTAGTGGGAGGTATACGCAAGTGAAGTACAGTTTAAATTCACGCCAGGAAGTCGAGGACTTCGTACGTAATGAAGTCCTTACGGCTCCTGAAGCTATCGAAATATTAAGTATTACACGTGCACGTATGAGTCAGTTAATTAAGCAGGGGAAAATCACACCAGTGAAGAAACTCGATAAAGTTAGCTTGTTTTTACGGGCAGATGTCGAGGAGAAACGTAAGGAATTAGAGGCTTTACGAGAGAAGTACCAGCCGTATAATGCAGCGAAGGAAGACGAGTAGAGGCCGCCGGAAACGGCGGTTTATTTTTATTGTTAAAATAATCCATTAATTGTATTATAAAATGAGGTATGTGAAGTGGTTCATCGATTGAGGGAGGAAAACAAATGATAGAAGAGTTACAATATTTACCTTTAGAAGATATAGAAAAAGATAAACTTGGATTTAAAGAAAAAGCATTGGAAATTGCTACATTTATTAATGATTTTTCACCAAAACTACCGTATGCCCTCTCTATTAATGGTTCGTGGGGAGCAGGTAAATCTACAATGTTAAATTTTATAGAATCCAAATTGGATAAAGGAAAATGTAAAGTCGTACGATTTAATCCTTGGATGATTACTGAAAAAGAAGAGTTGATAAAAAGTTTGTTTGAAGAAATATATTATGCAATGGGAGAAGGGGATTTTCAAAATGCGAAAAATACATTCTTCAAATATGCGCAAAAGATAATACCTTCAGCAACAAAAGCTATTACATTTGCCGGAGCGTATATGTACGGTATTGTGCCAGCAGCGGCTGCCACAGCAGGCACAATCGCAGGAGATGTCACACAAGTAGTTAGTGATGCATTCTTTGATGAGAAACCTTTATCAAAGAGAAAACAGGATTTGAATAATATATTAGATCAAACTCTTAGAGAAGACGGACAAAAAATAGTAATAATGATTGATGAGTTAGATAGATTATTTCCTGATGAAGTTGTTACAGTCTTTCAAATGATTAAATCTAACCTCGATTTACCTGGATTATTTTTCATAGTCGCTATGGATGAAGAGGTCGTATTTGACGCTTTAATAAAAAAGGGAGTAAGTAAGCCTCCATATTACTTACAAAAGATTTTTCAAAGAAAATATCTTATTAATACAAAATATCAAATTAAAACGCTTTCTGAAAATTTTATTATGAAACATCTTGTTTCACATAAAAAATCACATAAAGCATTACGAGAGGCTCTATTAGCATATTTCTATTTAGAAGATTTTTACTTCATTTATGCACCAAATGAGGTTGCTAGTTTCTATGATTCTGCATTATCGGAAAATTATGTTTATAGAAATGATACAGATAAAGGTGATATTGGAGAATCATATTATACTGTATCGAGAGTTTTGGCGAGGGAGCTTAACCTACATAATCCTAGGGCATTTCTAAGGTTTGCAGAAATACTTATTGAAAAATGGGATAGATACTATAATCACATATTTGAAAAAGAAAAAGAAATTGAACAGTTTGTATACATATCATTTTTAATTTTTATTTCTCATTATACATGTCCTGATTATACAGAATTACATTTTTTAATGAAGAGTAAACGTAAAGATGATGATAGACCACAATTCATACAAGAAGTTGGTATGCATATTCAGTATTTAACCCCATCGTTTAAATACGAATTGGAAAATGATACGTTTGAAGAGATAGACTGTGATTATGTAATGAGGGTAGCCATTGAGTATTTAAATCAATTTCCTGACTTTAAAGGGCAGTAAATTATATTAGTTTTATAAATCTATACTAATTTTTCTTCCTTTAGTTATCTATACGTAATAGGGAAACGCTAAGTATCCCACTTTACGTATTATAATCGAAGAGGAGACGATAATATGGTAGATAACTATGCGATTGAAATTAAGGATAATTCGGAAGGTAAAACGTATTTACTTTGCGTAGAAGGTAGCGCTGAAGTATTAACGTTTGCAACATACGAAGAGGCAGACGATTACAATTACGAATTTGAAGATACTTTATCTGGCGGACTTACGAGTCGCGTCGTTAAAACAAGCGAATATTTCAACTAAACTTACGGCGGTCATTACGACCGCTTTTTATTTTACTTTAATTTATCGGAGGTTTTATATATGGAAAACAAAGAGTACTTCTACTGTTATTCGCCAGCGCTACACGTATTCTTGCGAGAGCGAGGTATACGTTATATCTGCATGGCACTAAACGAAAATACATTACGTAAGTTCTGGCAGTATAAGAGTTCGCCAGAATTAGACGAAGCACTAGCTACTTGGGCAGCGAATAAGCCTAAGTAGCTTTTTTTGCGCAAGGTTATATCGAATATATTGTATATGGAGGAATTGAATATGGAAAACGAAAAGCAACGTGCACTACCGTTTGATTTATCGAAAGGATTCACAGCTATACCTACGGCTGTAATGCGTCACTACACGTATTTACCTGGGTTTAATGGTAACGTCGTTCTAGTGTACGGTTATATTATCGCTATGTACAATCCACAATATGGTTACGCATTTCCTACGCATGATCAGATTGGATTAGCGTTGAATATGTCGAGAAAGACAGTAGGTAAACATATAAACGTTTTAGAGGACGCTGAACTTATCGAAGTAAGTAAACGTGGCGGTAGCACTAACGATACCTATACGTTACTTAAACCGATAGAGGATGAACGTGAATTCTATTCGAGGTTTCCACAAGCGTGGGAGAAACGACAGAAGGCGGAAGTGACAACGGGGAAAGACGTTAAAGAGCGTTATGAAAGAAAGGTTAGATACGAAGATAGTCAAGATAATAGTGACGATATCATAGCGTATTTGTAATACGATTAATCCAATGAGTAATTATTACACGTTGAATGAGTAATTTTTACCCATTGAGTGTGTACTTTTTACTCCGTATATATATTTACTATATAGACTTACTATAAAGATTTACTATTAAGAGATTAAAAGAGTAAAAGATATTCAGTAAGTATTCACTAACGTTCATACTTACCGGTAATCCTTTTCTATCGAAAAGAATTACTATCTTATATAGTCGATAAAGTACTTATATAAAAGATACTCCGCTAAATAGTAATAAAGATAAACCATAACTGTATTGGTGGGACGGATTATTATAGTACGGAGGTGTATTACGTTAATGACTTACGAAGAAGAAGAACGTATAAAGCAAGCGGAGTTAGAACGTAAATTTACTTTAATCTGTAACATATGCGGAGGTAAGGACGTAATAGCAAGCGGTGTATCATACGGTTCCTATGAGATTATTTGTACTAACGATAATTGCAGAACGATATATAAAGGCGAAGGTTAAATAAACGGAAAGGAGGACGTAACAAATGGCGCTTAAACGATTAAACACGGAACACTTAACCGCTATTAAATGGTTAGCATTACCGAATAAAGGCGGTAAGACTTTCGAAGAGATAGCTAATGAGTGCGGTATTACTAGACGTTATTTATTAGAATGGCGTAAGGACCCGTTATTCGAACGTGAACTTAAGAAGGAAATGATACGGAATAGCCAGGACCAACTACCGGAATTAATCGCCTCTTTATCTGAGATTGCTATACGCGATGGCAATGCGGCTATGGCGAAGTTAGCGTTACAGATTAACGGTATGCTTACCGATAAGGTAGAGGTAGAAACGAAGGCTAAGACAGGCGATATTAACTACGAAGAATTAGATAACGAGATTGCATCGTTTGAAGCGAGGATAGATGACGATGGGAAGGCGGAATAATTCGTACTATATAATAGGAAGAAACTCGATTCGATTACTTCCCGTTTGTTCCCGTGTTATCAGTCGCTCGCTCTAGATGGACGCACCCTCGAAACTTTTCGTACTGTTTATACATGTTCTTATGCAATGTATATCGATGTGTTGGACGCTACAAACGTTGATATAACGCATGCATAAAACTAATTAATCGATAATAAATAAAAAGAAACCTATAAACGTTGATATAATAACGTTTCGGCTCCTTTTTAAATGTAACAAAATGCGATTCTGTTACATTAGATATACAATTAAATGCATATAATATACGGAATAAAAAAGCCCGGGGGCTGTAAAAAATAAAAAAGTTTTGCCAGGTGCGGGAAAAATCCGCGTATCAAAAATAACTTTTGGTTTCACGTTAGTCTTTACGCTAGTGTAAAACGAAAAAGACCACGTCGTCAAGACGCAGTCCTTACAGGTTTACTTCGATATATACATCATCGATATTATCTTGAACGATACCAATATAACGTAATGTCTCACGTTGGCTAGAGTGATTTAGTATCGACTGTAGCAACGATAGATCAACGCCTTTCTTATAAGCGTGATAAGCGAAAGTCTTTCGAAGAGTGTGCGTACCCATTTCGACTGTAACGCCAGCTCTTTCGACAGCATCGTTTAACACTCGATAAGCTTGAACGCGAGAAATTGCTTTATCACCTTTTCGAGAAGGAAATAACCAATCGTCATCATTAGCCGTCTTGGGTACGAAATCCCGGACGGCTTTTTTGATAGAGTCATTTAAGCGAAATTGCTTTGATTTGCCGGTCTTAGTCTCTTTTAGAGTAACCGATTCGCTGTTACGAACGTCCTTTACTTTTAACTTAAGTATATCGGATATACGTAACGCTGAGTTAATTCCGATAGTGAATAACAATAGATCGCGTGGCTTTCCGGCTAGCGCCTTTTTCATTTTATCGATATCTCGCTTCTTGCGAATCGGTTGTACTAAACCAGCCATATGTATTACCTCCAGTTATTTAATGTAACATTATCTCGTTTTGTTACATTCGTTCGGTAGATTCAGTATAACGGTTATTTTTTCCATAGTCAAATATAAATTACGAAAGGAGACGGTAAATATCGCTTGGATTAACGGAGAATGGTTCGAAAGAAAAGAACGCATAGAAAAAGTCAATCAACTACGGAAATATATCGTTCCTAGGGTTCGTAACAGACACAAACTTACTGACGATGAAAAACTCGAACTTAAAACGTATATCAACGAGTTTAACCGTCTCCAAGATATAAACCGAGGAGAGACGGATTTACTTTTCTTCGCTTATAACTACTTCGGAGAGAACCGAAATAAAGACAACACCGGTAACTGGATACCTGAATTTCAATTACCGGATGGGTTTAATTTAGATAACATCACGGAATACGCACCACATTTCCACGAAGAGATATGCGACATCATGAACGTAGTATCCAACGACGAAATAAACAAGCGAGTAGCCGTAGCAGCACCTCGTTCGCATGCTAAGTCGTCATATTTATCGAAAGCCTTTCCGATTCATGAGATTTGTTATCGTAAACGTTTTTACATCATCTTAATCTCGGAAACTCCTAGCGTTTCTAGCGCTAACTTAGAGTGGATCAAGCTTCAGTTACAATCTAATGATAAGTTACGACGAGATTTCGGACCATTGTTACATACGAAGCAACAAATGAACCCACGTGATAATACCTCTGAGTTCATTGCTTGGGAGCCGAAAGGGAAAGACGATAAAAAGATGTTAACGTTAGTACAAGCGGCTTCTACTGGACAAGCGTTACGTGGTCGAAACTGGAACGGTAAGCGTCCGGATTTAATCGTATGTGATGACTTGGAAGATAAACGGAACACTAACACGGCTCAATTGCGCCAAGAACTAAAAGATTGGTTCGCTCAGGTAGTAATTCCGTTGGGGGATCCAGAGGGAAAACGGACGGCAATCGTATTTATGGGTACAACAGTACATCCGCAATCCTTATTAATCGATATTATGGAGCGACGTTCGGATTTTGAATCTCGTAAGTACAGAGCGTTAATTACTCCACCTACTAGACAAGATTTATGGGCAGAATGTGAAAGCATTTATAAGGACCGTGAGAACAAAGCGAGAGCAAGAGACGCTGAATTGTTCTTTACAGCCCATCATGACGAAATGGTCGAAGGCGCTGAAGTACTTTGGGAAGAAGTGCAGCCGGTATTTAAACTAATGAAATTCAAATGGGATAACGGTAGCAAAGCGTTTAACACCGAGCTACAAAATAACCCTATCGATGAAGAAGTGATGGTATTCAATCCCGATAATTTCACCTACTGGAATGATAAGCAAATAAACCGTAAGTTTCCTAGCGAAGAATACTTCCTTTCTATCGGAGTTGACTTAGCGATGGGGAAAGAGCGCGGTGACTACTCAGCAATTTCGGTCGTAGCAAAACATAGAGAAACGGATACAATCTACGTTATCGATTCGTACGGTGAACGATTACATCCCGACAAGTTTATGAAGGTAATCGTCGATAAGGTTCTACACTTTAGACCGGATGTAATTGCCGTCGAAGCACAAGCGGCACAAGAATTCTTTGCGGATATGGTTTCGAAACGATTAATTGAAAGAGGTTATCCCGCAACAACTCGATTGGTTAAAATTAAGCAACGTTCTCGAAAAGAGTTGCGTTTAGAAGCGTTGTTACCTCGGATAGAGAACGGAGAAATTCAGTTCAATAGAATGCACTCGTTACTTTTAGAGCAGTTTCAGTATTATGGAACGAATATGCACGACGATTTACCTGATAGTTTAGAAATGGCTGTTTCAGTTACAGATAAAGGACGTAAAAGAAAAGCAGGAAATGCAGGTAACTATCGATACTAAAGAAAGGAGGCAATATATGCGGATTTTCCCTGATAGAAATCTAATGAATCCAGTCGAATATGTAGTCCCTATACGTACAGCATTAGGAGACAGTGAATGGCAAAGAATCCTTGATGAAATCAAGCTATATAGACGCTATGATGGAGACTTAAACGTTTGGTCTGATTATACGAAGCCATCACAACTCGATTATGAACCTACGAAATTAGAACTTAACTACCCCCGTAAAATAGTCGATACGATTGCGGCATGGCAGTTTGAAAAAGAGCCGAAAGTAACAGTTCCACCAGATATTATCGATGACCCAGCGTTAATGATTCAACCAGGATATTCGCCAAGCGAGGAACAACAAACGGAAAATAGCCGAGCGAAAGCAAAAGAGCGATTATTAACATGGGTATGGGACGATAATCGAATGCATGAAAAGTTACTAGCAGCAGCGAAAGACCGGTCGATTTCGAGAACAGGCGTATATGCGCGTATTCATTACGATAATCGACGTGGTGAATTGAAAATCATTTGGCACCCATCTACGGAAGTGATTGCGGTACACAACGAATGGGACAAAGATCAATTAGATGCAGTACATTTTATCGCATGGCTTGACGATGAACAGACACGCATGTGGAAACTTTCGTATTACTTAGTTTGGCATGAAGAGGTTGGGAAATATGATTGCGAAATTGAAGAAGCTGTTTATGATGGGGATTTAAGTATGCAGGAGTCAAGGGTAGAGCGGTCATCTATGGGGCTTGATTTTATCCCTGTCGTTCACGTACCTACCGAAAAACTCAGTGGTCGAACTACAGGTTATAGTGAATTGGAAAAAACTATTGAACTATCGGATGAAATCGACCGAAAGATGTCGGATTACTCAGATGCCATTCGTTTTGAAATGTTCGCGATTAACTTACTCGTTAATGTCGACGAGGACCCTAAAAACCCGTTACAAGTCGCACCCGGTGCGAAATGGAATCTCGGTGATGGAGATAAAGAAAGCGGAGTACCTAGTGCAAGTAAGCTAGAGAGCGGGTTTAAATTCAAGGAAACAATTGAAGCGTATCTTGACCGATTACAAAAACGACTACACGAAAAATCGGAGGTACCAATAGTAAATACAGCCGACATGAACACCGGCGGTATAAACGACATGGCAGTTCAGCTTATGTTTAGTGCGATTATATCGAAGACCCAACGCTCTTGGGTAATATGGCAGTCACGTTTGCAAACTTTAAATGAGTATATCCTTCGATATATGAAAGCAAGACAAGAACACCCACGCTTTAAATATGATAAGGAAATGCTTGCAAAGGTAGATAACTACTACTCAAGTGAGATTATTTTCGGTCTACCGTTACCGCAAGACCAAAAAGCTTTAATTGAGCAGTTAGGTGAAGAAATATCTAACGAAATTGAATCTATTAAAGGCGCTATTACGCGAAGCGGTAAAGAAAACGCTGAGCAGAAGTTCATGGAGATTATCCAAGAACGTCAACTCAAAAAACAAACACAAGACCCTTATAAAGAAACGTAAATATGCCTTACGAAATGGCGTTAAACTTTCGGATTAATTAGTATATAGCCGACGGGCTTAAAACGGTTGGAGGTAGTAGCATGAGTGAAGTAGTAAAAGAGGATGTTGTCGTAACAGATACAAAGCAAGAAACAAAAACTCTTACGCAAGAACAGGTTGACGAGGTAGTTGCAAAACGACTTGAGCGTGAGCGCAAAAAATACGAAGACTATGACGACATTAAAGCGAAGTTAGTTGCGTTTGAGCAAGCAGAAGAAGAACGTAAGAAACAGGAAATGAATGAGGTAGAACGTTTGCAGGCCGAAAAAGATGAAGCGGCTAAAAAAGCGATTGAGGCTTCGGAACTAGCTCAGAAAGCACAAGAAAAAGCAAACGCTCGAATCTTGAATACGGAAATTAAGAGTGTTGCACGTTCTTTGAATGCAAACGATCCAAACGATGTATTGGCTTTGCTAGATACATCGGAAATTAAAATCGATGAAGAAGGTAACGTACAAGGTGTAGAGTCAGCAGTTGAAGCGTTAAAAGAAAGTAAGCCGTGGATGTTTAAACAAGTTATCGGAGTAGACGCAGCAGGCGGTTCTAATCCAAAAACTAATCCTAAAGCTAACGAGTTAACAGCGTTAGAGAAAGAATTAGCTGAAACGAAGACTGAAGCGTTAGTTAATCCTAAACTTGCTGGTAAAGTCACGCAATTATATAACAAAATACTCGAATTAAAATCGAAGAAGTAGATCAGTCGTTGGCATAGAGTCAGCGGCTTTTTTATATTAAAAAACAATTAGGAGGCTATTAAATATGGCAGTAGCAAATACTTATGATTTCCAACAACAGGTTCGTCAAATGCAGGCGAATGTAGATTTAATTCTTACAAAAGCACCGGTATTATTCGGTCTTATTGGTACAGGAGACGCACTTACGCAAACAAAATTCGAATGGCAAAACGATTACTTAAACAGTGACACAGGTATCGTTAAGACAGCCGCGGCAGCGGATGTGACTGTATTAGAGTTAGGTTCAGGTGAAGCAAAGAAATTTGCCGAGAATGCACTCGTGCAAAATGGTCTTGAAGTATTACGTGTTGTAGCGGTAGATGAGTTAACGGACAAAATTACAGTTCAACGTGGTTATGACGCGACTACTCCAGAAGCAATTGAAGCCGAGGGAGAACTGAAGGTAATTGCTAGACCACGACCTGAGGGTGAAGATACTTTCCGTAAAAATGAAATCAATGATCGTTTAGTATCGTTCAACTTCTCGCAAATCTTTTCTCGATATGCGTCTGTTTCTCGTACACAACAACAAGTCAATACTTACGGAGTCGAGGATGAACTAGATTACCAAGTCAATTTACGTTTACAAGAACTTATTCGTGAAGCTAACAACTCACTAATCTATGGCCGTAAGTATATTGGGTCAGGACAACAACCACGTTCTACAGGCGGTTTATTTGCATTTGCTAGCGAACAAGGCTCGCATGTTCAACAATTTGGCGGTAAGGAAATCGATGCTAAATCGTTAAATGATGCAGTTGAGCAAGTATTTGTTCGAGGGGGTTCAGCAAATACAATCTTATGTGCTCCGAACGTTGCACGACAAATTACGAAATTAGGTGGCGATACTATTCGCACAACACGCCAAGATACAGCAGCCGGTTACCAAATCTTATCATTTGTATCCGATTTACCTGGTGGAGCAATCTCTAGTGTAGTTGTTGACCAAAACATGCCAAAAGACCGTGCGTTGTTACTTGATACTAACAACATTAAAGTCCGTTACTTAACTCCAATCTACGACCAAGACGCAACATTGCCTGGCGGCGACTACTTCTCTCGTGTAATTCGAGGCGAACTTGGTTTCGAAATCAAGAATGCGAAAGAATCAATCGCTGTATTAAGCGGAATTTCTAAAACAGTTTCATAATTACTGGCGGCTAAAGAGTCGCCTTTTTACTCAATAGAAAGGAGTATGAGAATGACTATTTCTGAAAACGAGGCAAAGCGTTTAAACTTATCGATGCCAATTGCAAGTGATGTTAAATTGGGCGACATCATAAAAGCTCTACAAGAATCTTCGGGTGGAGCAGTCACAATTACATGGGCAGATATCAATGGTAAGCCAAGTACATTTCCACCTTCAACTCATACCCATACAATTGCCAATATAACGAGTCTACAGACTACACTTGACGCAAAGTTAACCGCAAGCAAAGCAACCTCGCAAGCGAATAGTACCGCAACCGATGTAGCTGGTCTTGTGACAGACTTTAATGCGCTACTTGCGAAACTTAAAGCTTCAGGGGTGATGAGTTAATGGCTAAATACAAAACGTTACCAAACTATGAAGTAATTCGTCCAAAATTTCATATTCAGTTCGACTCACAAGGGTTTTACGTAACATATGATGAAGCAGAAATCGAATATCTAGGCGAAAAATCTCCTTTTATTGAAAGAGTAGATGTGCCGGATGAAAAGCCGAAATCAAAACCACGTGGTAAAACAACAAATAAAAAATCAGAATAGTGGAGGTGACGCCAAATGACGGTGTCAGAACGATTGCAGTCTCGTTTATCAAAAGTTCCAGGCGTTACGTCGACTGACATTGACGCTTGGCTAGCCGAAGCTTTAGTTGAATCAGAATTTACGGAAGAAGATAACGCAAATGCGGTATTTTATCTTGCGCTCACATTCGCTTATGAAGCTATTGCAGCGGACTCGGCTCGATTTTTTAAGTATACCGACGGAGAAGAGGCTGTCGACAAATCTATGGTTTTTGCGAACTACCAAAGACTAGCCGCAGACGCACGTAAACAATATCGAAAATACAGACGGGGCAAAGGTGCTAGTCAAACATTTGCAAAGAGGGCGGATTGGAGGTAGTTTTGTGAGCGAGTTACAGCGAGAATTTGACGAAGCGCTCGATGAAATATCGAAGCAATACGAAAAAGAAAATGAAAAACAAGTAGAAGAGACGGTAGGCGCTATTATGCTGATCCGTCTTTTTTTATTGGACTTAATTAACGACTACCAAAAAGACGGCGTAATTAAACGAGGTAGAATAAATGCTTTATTACGAGATTTAGACTATTACGAAAAGGAGTTTCGCAAGAAAGCAGGAGTGTCATTCGAAAAAATGATAGATGATACGGCGAAGTGGACGACTTCTAAACTTGCAGAGACTGGTCTTGGAGTAACGTCTTTGAATTCCGTAAATCAGCACATTGTCAAATACATGCTTAAGCGAAAAGGAGAAGACGGCTTAATACTGTCTGACCGAGTATGGAATCTAGCAGGTGATATGCGAGCGGAGTTAACGAAGGTAATCCGACCGGCTGTACTTAAAGGCGAAAGTGTTAGTTCAATCTCTCAAAAAATACGAGAAGTACACGACAACGAGAAATGGAAAATCGAACGTGTAGCAATCACAGAGAGCAATAATACTAACCGAGCAGCTACGATTTATAACGGTAATGAAAGTGATATTGTTACAGGTTACAAGATAATCGAAAATGGACACCGACATCGTTATCACTCGAAGCATATGTGTTACAAGTTAGCTAGGCGTGATGATTACGGATTGGGTCCAGGTAGATATCCGAAAAAGATACCTGAAAGTTTACTAGCCCAATTGATTAATCCACATCCACAATGTTCATCTCGTTTAAATTACATTATCGGAGAGGAGGAATAACGGGTGCTAACTGAAAAAGACATCGAACAAATTAGAGCCAATCGTGAATTGATTGAGCAGAATCGACGTGAGTCTATTGTCTTATGGCGAAAAGGTACCACGGAAAAAGATCCGATTACAGGCGAAGAAATTCACGGTGAGGATATGCAAGAAGCGGCACAAGTCGTTTGGAAGAAATTCACGCTTGAAGATAACGTAAAATTCGCAGGTACTGACGTAAAAGAAGGTGAAGCACTCGTTACTTTCCGACTTGATACCGATTTAAATAACGTCGAATACCTCGAAAGAAAAGGCATTAAATACGTAATTATGTTGATTGACGAACGAGGGTTGGGCGGAATCAACCGTCGAGAAGTAGTCGTAAAGAGGGTGGTTTAATGAGAGTCAGTGCGAGAATTAAAGGTATGGAAGATATCTATCGCATGACCAATCCTGATCGATATAAAACACCGGTTGCGAATACTGTGGAAAAACATGCGAGATTACAAGCGAATACAGCTTCAAATCGAGCGCCGTTAGACACAGGGCTTTTATCAGGAAGTATTCCGCCGAGTGTAAAACCTTTTAACGGAGATAAAACCGGATGGTTATACGGTTCAGATGTCGAATACGCGGCCGTTCAAGAATACACGCATAAAACGAAAAAAGGCTTCATACGTAAGACAATGTTCGAAGGCGAGCAACCGTTAGTATCTGACCTGGAAAAAACAGTACAACGAACAGCGAGAGGTTTATAACGATGGCTACAGTAAATGACGTTATGTATTCGTTGAAAAAAGCGTTAGAAGAGTTCGCACCTACTACTTGGATGTATGACGGTGTTACTTTAACCGGGAAAGCAAAACCGTTTCTAACGATTGAGTCACTAACGGGAACTATCGACAGATACTCGAAAGAAAATTACGCACGAAATCACCTAATACAAATTGGAGTTTATTCCAATACAGTATCTAATCGAAATGAAATACAAGATAGAATCATCGACCGACTAGAGAGGCGACCTATCGACTTGTACGACACAAGTTCGAAAACGCCTATGCTAGTCGGTTTTTTATATGCGGAGGTTTCTTCGTTTGAACCAATTCCGCAAGAAAGCGGTGAACAAGTAATGGCGAAACACCGCAGTTTTATCACAGTAACCATAAGAAATTAAGGAGGAATTCGAATGGCAGCACCAGAGTTTAAAGGTAAAGAAACGTTATATTTAATTGACATTCCACAAGAAGACGGAAACAGTAAGACACTTCGTTTATTTAACCAAACTTCGGGGTCACGTTCTATTGAAGCGGGCGAAATCGAATTGAAAACAAAGGACAAGTCCGGTAGTGATTACGGAGATGTGACACAATCGGTATCTATCGAGGGTGTTAGTACAGAAGGTGACGAGGCGTTAGATTACGTTGAGGAAGCTATTACGAAAAAGAAACTCGTTAAAATTCACGAAGTTTCGTTACGCAGTGCTACGACGACATCGTTTAAGACGAAAAGTGGTACTTACATGTTAAATACAGTTGAATTATCACATGAGAACGAAGAGTTCTCTAAATACTCAATTGAAGCAAAATTAAACGGTAATTTAACAGTCGGTACGATTTCGACTATTCCACCTGGAGCACCTGACGGAGAAATCACTTCACCAAGCGCATAAATAGGACGGGCTTAATCGCTCGTCTTTTTTGTTTTCGAAATTAAAAATAACGGAGGTTTTCATACATGGCTAAATCATTTACACGCTTTGAAGTAAAGGGAAAAGAGTATGAGTTGAAATATGGGTTTGAGGCAATCAAGTTAATTGATAGCAATGGCGGCCCGTTTGAATTTGTGCAAAAGGCAATGCAAGGTGGTCTTGAAGATTTCGTAGATGTTATTTACTACGCATTGATTCATACAGGCGAAGGCATTACACGTAAAGACGTAGAGGTAGAAATTGAACGTCAATTACTATCCGAAGAGTTATCTTTCGATGACATCTTAAAGGTAAATAAGGCGGTCGTTCTTAACAGTTTTTTCTTCAAGAAAACAGTGAACAAGTTACTAGCGAGCATGGGCGAGGATCAGAAGAAAGCGTTCGAGAGTCTGTACGAATAAACGTTGATGACTTACAGTCGGATTGCTTTCGGTATTTCGGCATGTCGACGCTTGAGTCTAAACGGTTAAGCATTAAAGAGTACCACATTATGCTTACCGGCTACCGTGAACGTCTTTTAGATGCTTACGAGATTGCTAGTGTTCAAGCGTTATTCAACCGAAATGCCCAAAGCGACAAGGTCAAATCATTAAGCGATATATTCAAGCGTCCTGAAAATGCTCGAATGATTGAAGCGAGGGAAAAAGAGCGTGAGGTTCTTACGAAAAAGATTCATGCCAATGAGTCACTATTCGATGATATCGAACGAGCATTACGAAGTCAGAACGGATAAGGCGGTGAATTAAAATTAGTCAAAATAGAGTAGAAGTACAACTATTGGCGGATATAACGTCGTTACGAAGTAACTTGACACAAGCGACGCAACTTTGGCGAAATTTTCAACAAGCAGTAAGTCAACCGATAAATATACCGACGCCTAACATGAGTGGTTGGAATTCCGCAGTCCAAAGCGCTGGGCGGCAAGTACAACAATTAAATAACCAGCTTCAAAACGTAACGCCACCTCCACCGCCGAATATGAACTCTTGGCATTCTACTTTTCAAGGCGTAGGGCAAAGTATGCAACAGCTTGGAGGACGGGTACAACAAACCGGTCAAACAATGCAGAACGCATTCGCGCCAGCCGCAGCCGCTTCCGGACTAGCACTTGGAAGAATGATTCAAGACTCGCGTGAATTCGAATCACAAACTCGTAAAGCAGCAGTACTTACGGGTGGGGCATATAACAAAGTAAAATCCGATATTTTAGAGATGGCTAAAACGTCTGTCTATTCAACGGGTGAAGTAGCCGCAGCCTATGCCGAGCTAGGAGCAAAAGGGTTCGAAGCGGCACAAGCAACTGATGCATTACCTGGCATCTTATCAGCGGCAGCAGCATCCGGTGAAGACCTCGGAATGGTAGCCGATACTATTACATCCGCACTAAATGCGTTTAGTATGGAAGCGAAAGATAGCGGACATGTTGCCGATGTACTTGCTCAAGCAGCAAACGCAACGGCAGCAGGTGTAGGCGATATGCAATACGCCTTTAAGTACGCGGCTGGTCCGGCAGCGCAATTAGGTATTTCGATGGAGGAACTCGCAGCCTCTGTTGGTATCATGTCTAACGCAGGTATCAAAGGAGAAACGGCGGGTACGGCTTTAAGGGCGTCCATGCTTCGTTTAGTCAAACCCCCTAAGCAAGCGAGAGAACAATTAGAGGCATTAGGCGTTACGATCACAGACCAGGAAGGTAACATGAAACCGTTAAGTAAAATTATCGGTGAATTAAAAACAGGAATGGAAGGTATGACTAACGCTCAAAAAGGTGCGGCATTAGCGGCAATCTTTGGTACAGAAGCAGTTTCCGGTATGATGGCGCTTGTGGCAGCGGGTCCTGAAAAAATCGATAAACTTACAGAATCTCTGGTTAAATCCGATGGGGCGTCGAAAAAGGCAGCGGACTCAATGCTAGAAGGTTGGGCAGGTGCAATGTCGAAAATGGAGTCCGCAACAGACGTAGCGGCGCGTGCGTTTACTGACGCATTAGCACCGGCTATTACTGCGGTTGCTGGAGGCATTGAAAAATTAGCAAATGCGTTTACGGGATTATCAAAACCTGTTCAAACCGTAATAGCAACTACGGTTGCAGCTACGACTGCGTTTTTAGTCATCGGAACCGTAGTCGGTATTATGGCTAGCGCAATCGGCACCGCGCTTATCCCTCTCGGCAAGCTTATCAGTTGGCTAGGAAGAAGTGCAATGGTCGCAAAAATAGCGAGTGCAGCAATGGTTGCTCTCCGAGCCGCTTTCGCATTCTTAACCGGACCTATCGGCATTGTTATCATGGCATTGACCGCGATGGGTGTAGCGTTAACTCAACTTTACCAACGTAACGAAGCATTCCGTAACGGAGTCAACAGTGCATGGGATTCTATTAAATCGAAAGTCACTGAAGTATCAGCCGCATTTATGAATTTCGCAGGTCCGGCTATTGACGCAGTGGTCGCAGGTTTCAACCGTTTGAAATCGGCTATTATGGCGGCTTTTTCTGGAGATTTTAGTCAACTAGGTGAGATTTTTAAAACAATCGGGCCATCCATTGCAGCAGCTATTATTGGAGGAATCCCCGGTGTAATCATCTCGGTATCTCGTTATCTACCGGCGATAGCCGAACACCTTAACGCTAATAAAGGAATTATCGTAGAGGCGATTACAAATATTTTTAATTCCATAGCGGAATTTATAACTACGACTTTACCGCAACTAATCGAAGTTGGTTCGCAGATTATTATGTCTCTCGTTAACGGATTAGTCCAAGCGGCACCTTCGATACTTGAAGCAATGGTCGGCGTGATTAATACGATCATGCAATCAATCGCTGAAAACCTACCGCTAATTATCGAATCAGGTATGCAAATTATCCAGGCGTTAATTACTGGAATTACGCAAGTGTTACCTACGATTATAGAAACGGGACTACAGTTAATTCTTACGTTAATTCAAGGAATCATGCAAATGATACCGCAGCTAATTCCGATTGCTGTAACGATAATAGAAACGCTTGTTAACGGATTGATGTCGTTTTTACCGCAACTAATCGAAATGGGTATTAATTTATTAATCTCGTTAATCACCGGTATAACTCAAGCGCTCCCTATGATTGTATTAGCAGCCGTTACAGTTATCACTAAGTTAGTAGATACGATTACAGCGAATTTGCCAGCGATTGTTCAGGCTGGGGTTAAGATTCTGACGACGCTTGTTGATGGGATCGTAAAAATGTTACCTCAGTTGATTGATTTAGCGGTTACTTTAATTACCAAAATAGCTGATACGATTCTAAAAAATCTACCGAAAATTATAGACGCAGGTGTTAAGATTCTGATGTCGTTGATTGACGGGATTGTTAAGATACTACCTCAATTAATTAACGCAGCGTTAACGTTAATCGCTAAAATCGTAGAAACATTGATTGCAAATTTACCGAAAATTATCGAGGCAGGCGTGAAAATTTTAATGGCGCTAATCGCAGGTATTTTTAAGATACTTCCACAATTAGTAGTGGCGGCAGTTAAATTAGTCGTAACTCTAGTTGGCGAATTAATAAAGAATCTACCGAAGTTATTAGAAGCTGGGGTAAAGTTAATTGAAGCGCTTATTAAAGGTATCCTGTCGCTTTTAGGACAGCTAGGAAGCGCCGCGTTAGAACTAGGCGTAAAGATCTTAGATACGCTTGGAGAAGTGGATTTATTTGATATCGGTGCAGATATTATTAAAGGATTGATAAACGGTATAGGTTCGATGTTCAGTTCGGTATGGAGTAAGATGACGGAACTCGGAAACGGTATTAAGGATAAGATATCGGGAATTCTTGATATACATTCGCCTTCACGCTGGATGCGAGATATGATTGGGGTCAATATGATTAAAGGGTGGATGATTGGTATTGATTCTATGAAAGGATCGGTTCAGAGAACGTCAGCACAAATGGCGGACTGGATGAAACCGGAAATGTTAGCGGTGGACACAGGTGCGTCAATACCGAGAGGAGTAAGCGGATTAGGTGCGTATCAATCGGCTAAATCTACGCCAAGTATGATAGCGAAGGATACAGCGGTTAATCAGCCGTCGAGAGATAAGCAACCAGCGTATATTAACGTCCAATTTGGTAAGCAAGAATTCTCGAGATTTGTGGACGATATTACTGGCGAACAAGAATTTACAAAAAGGCGTAGAGAGGCGTTTTAGGAGGGTGGTAGATTGCTGATATTCAACGGAATAAACCTGGAAGAATACTTCGAGAAGAAATACAAAGAAGGATTTTTTATGGTCAACGATATAAGAGGTCGAGGGATTTTAAGTGATGATATACATGAGTTAATAGTACCACACCGCCCTGGTTCATATTATTTAGGAAAAAGGACTCCTAAGAGAGTGATCGAAGTAGACTTCTCTCTCAAAGGAGTCTCTCTTTTTGAACTTAGAGCACGGATAGATGAATTGAACGACTTACTAGATACAGATAAACCAGTCGAAATTTCATTTACAGATGATCCTGATGTTATTTATTACGGAATTAAAGAAACTGTGGAAGAAAATCTAGAGAAATCTAACATACATCAGGCGACTATTACCTTTATCTGTCCAACACCATACAAACTAAGAACAGAGCAATCCGTAGATTTCGAATTAGATGGTAGAGGATTTGTATCAAACGTAAAAAACACAGGAACAGTAGAATCGAACCCTATTATCGAAGTTAAGGTTGAAAAACCATCCACATTTCTAGATGTATGGAATGGCGATGATTATTTCCGTATTGGTTACCCATTAAAAGTGGATCAAGTTCCAGTTGAAAGGAATCAACGTGTGATGTGGGATGAGATGTCAACAACCATTGGTTGGACTAATGTAAATAAAAGCGAGGACATGGTTGGTGGCGGCGAGTTCAAGACGGAGGGACATAAGCTTGTACCACTCCACTTTGGTTCAGAAAATATAAAAGGGTGGCATGGGGCTATTGCGAAAAAGAATATTCCAGACGGGCCTTTGCAAGATTTTATTATGCAGGCATATGTGACACTTAGAAGTTGGCATTGGGATCAAATGGGACGTGTGGAAATAGGCTTACTTGATGAAACTAGTCAATATGTAGCCCGTATCTCTATGAATGACGTACACTGGCAAGCAGAGCAAAACACAGGATTCGTCAAAATTGGTAATAATACAAAGCCTGGTGCTCAAGTACTGATTAATGAATCCGGTGATCATCCACACACCTGGAATCAGTATCGAGGGCGTTTATGGGTTGCTCGAACAGGAAATCGGTGGGAAGCGTATATATCAAAGTTTTTGCATGGTACAGAAACAGATGATTCGGAACGCTTTGCGGTGTGGGTAGACGAGGATAATGTCAATATGAACAAAGTAGCACAAGTCCAAATCAGTATTTGTCAATTTTCGAATAACATGTTTTCTCAAGACATGAGTATCGATGATTTGAAGATTTGGAAAGTCAATATGAGCACACAGGACAATCCCCCTTACATTGCTGATGTTGGAGACAAAATATTAATTGATACAGAGAAAAGTCTAGTCACAATCGAGGGTAAGAACGCTATAAATATAAAAGATATTTTCAGTGATTTTCCTATTGTAAATAGAGGGATAAATAGATTTGAAATTATGCCTTCAGATATTGGAACAGCAAAGGTAACATACAGGGAGCGATTTAGATGAGAACACCTAGTGGAGAATTGCATGTTGTTGATTTTAAAACAGGACAAATTATAGCAGGTATTCAACCAAAAGATTACTGGGATGATATGCGGCACTGGGAAATCAAGAATAACATCGATACATTGGATTTTAAGGTGTTCGATAATACAGAACAATCAGCTACTCTCATGCAACAAAATCTGGTACTAAAAGAAGTACGTGATGGCCGCGTTGTTCCTTATGTTATTACAGAAATAGAAAAAAACTCTGATGATAGATCAGTCACTGTGTACGCATCGGGTGAATGGATTTTATTAGCGAAAGTTGGAATCATTAAACCGCAGCGAATAGAAGGAAAGACGGTTAATGAGTTTATTGATATGGCTTTGGCAGGGACGAAGTGGAAACGAGGTCGTACGGAATATGCAGGATTCCACACGATGACCATTGATGAATTTATTGATCCTTTAAAATTCTTAAAAGATATTGCTTCTCTATTTGAATTAGAAATCGTATATCGTGCTGAGGTTGTAGGTTCACGAATTGTTGGACGATATGTAGATATGGTTAAAAAGCGCGGGAATGAGACAGGAAAAGAAATAACGCTTGGTAAAGACCTGATGGGAATTAAACGTATTGAGAATTCTCAAAACATCTGTACAGCACTTGTGGGCTTTGTGAAAGGTGAAGATGACAAATTTATTACTGTTGAGAGCATCAATAACGGTCTTCCTTATATCGTTGACCCTGATGCTTTTCAACGTTGGAATGAGCGCGGTCAACATAAATTCGGATTCTATACTCCAGAGACAGAACAAGATATAACACCTCAACGACTACTGACTCTTATGAAAACCGAGTTAAAGAAACGCGTTAATACATCTGTTTCATACCAAGTAGACGCTCAATCAATCGGGCGTGTTTTTGGATTAGCTCATGAAATGATTAACGAGGGCGACACGCTTTATATTAAGGATACAGGGTTCACACCTAAGTTATATTTAGAAGCTCGTGCAATCGCTGGCGATGAATCAATCACTGATCCAAGTCAAGATAAATACACGTTTGGTGATTATCGAGAGATTGTGGATGCTAACGAAGAGTTACGAAAAATGTACAACAGAATCCTCGCTACTTTGGGCAGTAAGGCTAATAAAGAGTTGTTAGACCAACTAGAAAAACTAGTCAACGAAAACAATCAAAAGGTTGAGACTGCACAAAAAGAATCAGAAGCAGCGAAACAATTAGCAGAGCAAGTACAAGAGAATCTGAAGAACTATCAAACGACTATTAACGAAAGTAAAACACCGCCTACAACAGGATTAGAGCCTGGTAAAACACTTTGGCTTGATATTAGTAATGGGAAACCCGGTATTTTGAAAAAGTGGAACGGTACAGAATGGGAAGCACTTATACCTGACTATGGCGAAGATGTAAAAGAACTTGATGAACGAACTGCTGACATACAAACATCTGTAAAGGGATTAACGAGTACAGTTGACCAACTATCTATCACTACAACAGAGCATGGTAAGCAAATCACTGATGCTCACACAAAAATTGAGCAAACCTCACAAGCGATTGAGGCTAAAGTTGATATTAAACAAGTGGAGGATTATGTCGGTGGAATCGGACCAATTAATTTAATTAGAAACTCTAGATTCACACAAGGGACAAAGTATTTTTCAAGTGCAGTACCCTTTTTTGTTGATATTAATGAAACCCACTGGGGGGATTCATCACTTAAACTTTCTGTTAGTGGTAATACAGCTAATGCATATCGAAATATAACAGCTGATAGAATTCCTGTTAGTCCGGGAGAAAACGTTGTTGTATCAGCTTACTTTAAAATAAAAAATCTAGAAGAGCATTTAAATCAGAAGATGCGTATGGTTGCTGTCTTTTGGAAGGCAGATGGTACTCAATTAGAGGCAGGAATCCATGATTTTACAATGCCAGCGGATACCTGGACAAGACAAGAATTCACAAAAGTCGCTCCGCCTGAAGCAGATAAAGTAGCATTAAGAGCCTATGTTATTCGTAACGGTACTTTTTGGATGGCACATCCTATGTTACAAAAGGGAACGAAAGCAAGTTCTTTCATTGAAAATCCTAACGATATGGTTGATAAAGACAAAATCATGGATGAATTGGCGGATAAAATAGCAACAGAAGACTATAACCAAAAGGTTACAGATATAGAACGTAGGATTACAGCCAATGAAAAAGGTATATCACTAGCAGCAACTAAAGAAGAGACATACACCAAAATCGAAGCAGATGGTACATTTGCTACAGATGCATATGTAAAGACGATGGAAGGACGTATTGAGGTTACTGAGAACAACATTCTCAACACAGTAAAAAAAGGCGAGGTTATTTCATCAATTAACCAAACAGCTGAGGCAGTAAAAATAAAAGCAGAAAAAATTGAATTAGATGGAAATACTGTAGCTAAATCTTTAGAAGCACACGAACTATCAGGTGTAACGATCAAGACAGCTAAAAGTGATCGATATGTTGAAATGAAAGAACAATATGTAAAATTGATTGATCAAAATACACCGAGGTCATTCTGGGGGTTTTGGAAGAGGAGAGATGGATATTTACAACCAACATTCATCTTAGGGACAGATACTGATTCAAATACAAATGCGTCCGGTTCGTTTATGATTTATAATATTATGGATCCGAATAATATGAATACAGCTGTGGGGACAATTGGGATGGTAGAGAACAGTGATCCAACAAATTTGTACACAAATGCTAGAATTAATTTTTATAGGAATTCCGGACAAATACAAACGAATAGTAAAGGTACCCATTTTTTTCAATCTGATATAGGTGAATTTTATTTTCATAATAGCAATACAAATCTTACGAATGTTGCATCTATCACTAGAAAGGGAGATGATTCTGATTTAAACTTATCCTATTTTACTATAAGGGGTTCTGCGGCTGCGGGTTACGATAAAGAACTACAAATAAAGTATCGTGGTTTAAATTCATTTGCTCCTGTTAAAGCGTCTGGATTTTTGAACACATCTTTAGCTAAATATAAATCTTATATCAAAGATTTAACGTTTTCACCTCTAGAAAAAGTATTAGAAGCAAATGTGAAAGAATATTACTTAAAAACTGATATTGCTGATTTGTATGAAATAAGAGAAAATGATCCGGATAATTTACACACGATTAAAGAAATTCGTAAAAACGTTGGTTTAATCGCAGATGATGCTGATGAGATTTTTACAGGTGAAAAGCACGAGACAATCGATGTTTATACTATGTCATCTGTAACAATGGCTGCGTTAAAAGAACATGTCTTAGCACAAAATGAAGTAAATAATCGCTTAACTGAAGAAAATAAACAGCTTAACGAAAAGATAACGACATTAGAAACTAGAGTAACTGTATTAGAAGAGTTAGTACAAAAATTAATAAATGATAAAAATGAACCTCAAGAACCAGAAACACCAACAACTGAAGGACCAGAAGGAGCAGCAGAAGGCGGCACAACTGAACAAACGGAACCTACAGAGCAGCAATAGCTGGTCTTTTTTATTTTGCTTGAAAAGGAGGGCGACGATGTTTATGCCGGAAGAAATTTTTAAATTAGCATTATCACAAGGACTCTTAGCAGTCCTTTTTGTTTGGCTTTTTTTCGATTCACGTAAGGAAAGTAAAGAACGCGAAGGTAAGCTACAAGCCGTCATCGAGAAGAACCAGGAGGTAATCGAAGAACAAGCGAAAGCCTTCGGCTCGTTATCGAAAGATGTAACGGAAATCAAGCAGATATTAAATACGAAAGAAGACGGAAAATAATAGGAGGTTGATACTATGGCAGAAGTGAAAATATCCGAACGTTTTAAACCGTTTCATCTCATCGTAGATACAAAGAAAGAACTTACTTCCGAAAAGATTAAAGTTTCGCAGAACGATTTAAACTCCGCTAAGTTAATCATCGGTATTACGCAAGACGGTAATCCGTTACCTTTAACGAATGCTGGCGTCAAAGCAGCGTTTAAAAAGCCGGACGGTAAATTAGTATTTCAGGATCAGAAAGTCGAAATTGAGGACGCTGAAACAGGAAGCATCTCTATCGTTCTTACTACGCAAACAGTAGCGGTTGTTGGCGATGTGCTTGGCGAGATTCATATCGAGGAAGAAGGTAAGAGAATCGTAACTTCAAAGTTTAGATTCTACGTTGAAGAATCGTTTATGTCCGATAGTACAATCGAATCTACAAACGAGTTAGGTATTATTGAGAAAGCGATTGAAGCCGGAGAGAAGCTTGAAGGTGTCGATGTTCCAGCGCTAGTCGCCTCAAAAGAAATCGCAGAAGAAGCGAAAGCTAAATCAGAGGAAAACTCTACTCAAATTGGGATTTTGTCGCAAAAAGTTGCGTTTAAATCAAATACGATTGTTCTATTTGGCGACAGTATTACAGAACAAAATTCTATTATAACAAGCACATATGCTTACAATTATTCAAAGGGTTTCTTCTCATGGGCAAACGTTCTGCTAGGGAGTCCTTTTAATGTCCTTAATAATGCAGGTATCGGAGGAAACAGGACAGATCAAATGATTGCACGCATTGATAAAGACGTACTACAGTACAAGCCGCAATATTGCTTCTTCATGGGTGGCGTGAATGACATATCAGCCAATATTACCTATGAAGATCTAATCGCAAACTTAGAAAACATTTATAAAATCTTGACTCAAAACAACATTGTGATTATCACATCTACTATTACACCGTCACACTATCATACAACGGCTGCTCAAAAGCTTATAAAAGATAAAACTAATGCATGGATTAGAAATTACGCTATCAATAATCCAAATGTTATTTTAGTAGATATGGCAAAAACTTTAATAAACGCAGCAGACGCATCGCTTGTACCAGGTTTATCATCTGATGGAACGCATCCAGTTCAAACTGGTGCAATATTAATGGGGACAGAAGTATATAACGTACTCAAAAACTTCATTAAACCAATTCCGATGCTAGGTATATCTAACACAGATGCAACCATCTTAAATCAAAATCCAATGATGCTTGGTGATAACGCAGGAGTGGCCACAGGATGGACATTTCCAACGAATGCAGGGCTAACGTATTCGAAAGAAGTGCGTAAAGCTCCAGAAGTTGGAGAATGGCAGAAAATTGTTAGTACTGCAAACGGAAATTTTGTAGCGAATGGGAATAGCGTAACAACTGGATTTGCTGTAGGAGACTCTGT
>NZ_JAGDQK010000047.1:0-46802 GCF_017498755.1 Bacillus sp. XF8
CGAGTAGACGAGACGTATATTAAGGTCAAAGGAAAGTGGATGTATTTATATCGTGCAGTTGATTCAGAAGGAAACACCATTGATTTCTACCTAAGCAAAACAAGAAATCACAAGGCTGCAAAGCGTTTCTTCAAGAAAGCTTTGCAGTCTTTTCATGTTTCACAGCCTCGTGTGATAACCATCGATAAGAATCCAGCCTATCCTAAAGCAATTGAAGAGTTGAAGAATGAAAAAAAGATGCCTGTAGACATCCAAATAAGGCAAGTGAAATATCTCAATAACATCGTGGAACAAGATCATCGATTTATTAAAAAGCGAGTACGTTCGATGTTAGGATTCAAATCATTTCGTACAGCCACTTACATACTGAGTGGCATAGAAGCGATGCATATGATAAGAAAGAAGCAACTTCATCAAGGGGTAAAGTCTGCCCAAAATCAAAAAAATTTCATTGATAAATTGTTTGGTATCGCATCATAATCTGTAATTTAGTAGGAAATTCAGGTCCTACTTTTTTATAATTTATTTTTGCACCAGAACCTTATTTAATATATCCATTTCATACTCAAGCTCTTTTGTTTCTATATCCAAAAAGTCCATTGTCATTGCAAGCACTTTACCATCTTCTTTTCTTCTAGATCCCCATAAACGAACCGCTTTATTTATATTACTATCCTCAAAAGTAACTTGAACTGTTCTCAATTCCTTGCCATCTACATATTCGCGAGATATCCAACATTCTTTAAATTCTAGGGTATTTTCTGGCATACTAAAAACATAATTAAACATTGCTTCTTCTAATTCTGGAAAACCAAATCCTTTTTTCTTTAAACAAATATCATCGAATTGCTCAAGATCCCTAAAATGGTAGATAAGCTCTTTTTTAGTTTGCATCTTTTTTCTCCCCATCCTTTGAAATATTAGATCCCTATGTATAATGAATATCTGTTACATTGTTAACTCTTATATATACTACCTTATCATACTGATTCATTATCCTTAATTCATTTCGAGTCATATCATAAAAATGAATATAACCAATTACCGAATGTAATTTATGTTGTTTATGATATAAAATATTTACTTGTCTATTTTCGGCAATCGCTTCACAAACAATAAGATTCAACGATTCTAATTGCTGTTCATCTACAATTGGTATTGGAACATGATTTTGTTTTTCATATAATTCATTCAATCCCTCAAATTGTTCCTTTATTGCGGAAAACGGTACCCATTTCATCATATCTCGATCAATCATGATTGTATTCCTCCTTATGCTTTGTGAACACCAATTTTATTGTTCCTATCTCGTTGATTTGGAATCCTTACCTTGTAAGGATTCTTTAAGTGTTTGTAAAGGTATACCTTTACAAACAGGTGAAGAACATCTAGGAAACATTGAAACGTCAAGTTTATAAAGGTGGTTGTAATTGTTTTATAAACGTTTATTTTTAATGAACACCTTTATAAACAAAAGTGATATAATTGTGGTAACAAATGTAAGGAGCATCTCAAACGTGGCAAATATTTATGGATATATACGTGTAAGTACAAAAGATCAAAATGAACAACGTCAATTACATAAGATGATGGAACGAGGAGTGGAAGCTCGACGTATTTTTGTCGATAAAGCAAGTGGACGACATTTTGATCGTCCTCAATATCAATTATTACGAAAAATATTAAGTACAGGTGATATTGTTTACATAGATGCTTTAGATCGTATGGGACGCAATTATGATGAAGTAATTTCAGAGTGGAAATACATAACAAGAGAATTACAAGCTGATATTGTTGTGTTAGAAAATGAAACTTTATTCAATAGCCGTAAGTTTCGTGAAATGGGTGACATGGGTCGGTTGATGGAAGATCAATTTTTATCTTTGCTTTCCTATGTTGCAGATCAAGAGCGTAAAAAAATCCATCAGCGACAAGCGGAAGGGATTGCTGTAGCTAAATCTCAAGGGAAACATTTAGGACGTCCTCAGGTGAACCTTTCAACCCTAAGCAAACAACAAATGCATATAATAGAAGAAACTTATTCTAAATGGAAAAGTGGAGAAATAACAGCTCTTATGTTTATGGAAATTTTAGAGCTAAAGAAAAATACGTTTTATAAAATAATGAAGGAATATGAGGAAACAAAGTAGCATCTTTCCTATGAAAAATCCTACTTTCCCCCTGGCTGTAAAAATCTTGGAGTTTTTGCACCAGAACAGTATTATTCGAGAAAAAATAAAAGACAACTCTAATTAAGAGTTGTCTTTTTGTGTAATAAAATTTACAAAATATGAAGATATACAAACAACTAGAATACGTTATGGATATTATTATAACAAAATCGAATACTATTATGAATAAAAAGAATATTTAAATGAGTTTTTGAGCTGTTTGTTAAGAAAGTTTCAAAAATAAATTTTGTATAAAGGTTTCCTTTGAATATGATTATTTATTTTAAAAATATAATCATGGTTATTGTATTTCGAGGGTTTCCTTATAAACCTTAGCTATATATTTGACAAAATCAATGACGGGATAGTGTATGAGTGAACGGTGCTGCGCAAAGAGAACCCCTTCTTTTTCTATTTTGGAAATGAGTTGTTCAATTTTTAACTCTTTTTGTTGTATCCTATTATAATTTTGGTATACAATGTTTTTCCATTGATAGGAGGAAACGTGAAAATAACTCTCTCCTTTTACCCTGTGACTAAATATTATTTCTATTTTTTCTCTACGTTGTTTTTCCTTCATATGCGCTTCCGTTGACTGCATGTTTATCGACTCTTCCCTTTGAGCTGTATACTGTTTCCAAAAATACGGTCTAACTCATCATAGCCAATGTACAGTAATCTTGTTGGGGATTGTCGTTTACGGCTATCTCATCCACTGTATATATTTTTCAAGCGCTTAATCTAACATCTTGGATCTTACATCTAAATAAGTTGTTAGTCTGTATAAAATACCATTAATCTTTTAAGTTTTTGCTACCAATAACAAAATTAGAAAGTAGCGCGAACGCATAAAAGATTAATTGTTTATCAATCTTTATTATAAAACGATTCTTTATAGGTATGCACCTTTCTATAAGCACCAAAATTTACAACATGACGAGTATCTTCATCCATAAATGTTATCCTCTAATTGCTGAGGATAGTTTTTTTATTTAGGCTAAGCAACATATCGTATTGCTCAGAACCCTTTTTATAAAAAAGGACAATATATGTAACGGTTTCCCTTTTGATATGAAAAAAATCATATAGAAATAAAGCGTTCTTAAAGAGGTTTATTAAAAATTTGTTGTGTTTGACTAAAAAAAGGAAAGTAATATTTATTTGCAGAAAATTTTTAAGGATAAAAATGCATGTAAAAATAGAATGACTATCTATGATAAGAAAAGGGGGCACTTATATATGCTAACAAATGATTTAGATTTCCGATTAGAACCACGTTTAAAAGAACTGTATGAACAACATAAAATAAGAGCGCAGAAGATAGACTGGGGTTATCATGAGTTTTTACCATGGGATAAGGGAATGGACTTTAAAAGAGTTCCTTGGGATGAAAGTCAAGTTACTCTTCCTTCTGGTGTAATTACGGCCATTGAAACAGCTTTATTAACAGAAGTGAATTTACCGTGGTTTACAACGTATTTATCTGTGACTTTTAAAGGGTCCCTTTCTGTTATTACAGACTTTATTCATACTTGGACTTCAGAAGAAGATCAACATTCGAATTTATTGGAGACATATTTACTACTCACTCGAAGTGTAAATCCTAAACGATTACATGAATTAAGAAAGTCAGTCGTTGAGGGTGGATTTGAGCCCGATTTTCACACACCAATTGAAACAATGACATATACGACGCTACAAGAACTTGCAACGATGGTGTTCTACAATAATGTAGCTAAGGTTGCAAGTAAGCACGATCCAGATCTTGCTACATTATTACGCCGTCTTGCAAAAGATGAAACTCTTCATTATGCGTTTTATCGAGACGTCATTCGAACACATTTGGAATTGGAACCTAATTATTGCTATCATATTGCCAATGTGATTAGGAATTTTAAAATGCCAGGTGCTGTCATGCCTGATTTTGAAAATAGAATGGCTGTAATTGCAAAAGAAGCTAACTATGGGCCGCTGCAATATTTTGATCAAGTACTTGATGTAGTAGTTGATTATTGGGGGTTAAAAGACTTACGACCAATTGCACCTCTAGCTGAAAAAGCAAGAATTGAGATTTTGGAGTACCACACAAGATTGAAAAAAATACGGGATCGATTTGGTCGTTTTTAAGGGAAAACTGATCTACGTTAATTAGTAGAGGTTTCAGAATATACGCGAGGAAATGACCCTTCCTTTTATTGGAAATCTGACACGCTCCCTATTATTTTGTGGCTGTTATTACTTAATTTGATTTTAAAAGAAAAAAGTAATTGACGCTAAAAATAAATTTATGATATTATTAAATATTTGATAAAAAATAACATATATGTTAAGGTTAAGAAGGTTACCATATATGGAGGTGGATTATATGTTTCAAATTGGCGATAACATTGTTTATCCAATGCACGGAGCAGGTATAATTGAAGCCATAGAAGAAAGAGAATTCTCAGGGAAAAAACAACAGTATTATGTCATAAAAATGTCAATCAGTAATATGCAAGTCATGATTCCTACGGGTAAAATATTGAGTTCGAGTATACGCCCAGTTACTGATATACTTGCATTAAAACACATTATACACATTTTTCAGCATGGAGAATCAGATAGATTACTGCCGTGGAAACAAAGGTATAAAGTGAACGCGGACAAAATAAAAACGGGTGAAATACAAGAAGGTGCTGAAGTTGTACGTGATTTAATGCGTATGAAGAAAGAAAAAGCACTTAATGCAAGCGAAAAAAAAATGTTGGATAACGCACATGAATTTTTGATTAGTGAACTAGGATTAATTAAAGGGATCACTGAAAATCAAATAAAAAGTTTCTGTTAAGGTTCATTATAGATAATGTATTACATCCCCCGAAAATATCCTGAATTTTTCGGGAATATGATTATTATTAAAAGTAAATCATTTCAAAGACATTCAATTTCTTCAATTCACTTTTAGAGTAGGAACCTCTTTTGTTATTACTTCAATCTAATCCATTTTTATTTTTAAATTTCTTTTACGAACGTTCGAAGTTTCATCAAATAACTCGATCAAATAGTCACTTGATTTTTGCAATCCTGATTCACACTGGCACGGACAAGGAGCCGTAAGGATGAAAGAGAGGTAGGGCTTTCATTGTTTTAGGTATATATATCTAAGTCATTATTCCTAGAAGAAAAAACAATCAATCTCATCTCTATCTTTAAGAATTTTTTTACATTTACTGAGACAGTGAATAGTAATTGTTTATCTTCTTTTCATAAAAGAGATACGCGAGTTGCTAACATCTAAATATATGGTCAACGATAAAAAATGATGGAATTTCTAGAACTAGAAACCATTTTTATAATTCATTTAACATAATAAGATTAAATGAAACAATAAGAAGGAGTGACGATATGAAACACATGCCAACGCAAGAATTAAGTAACGAGTTAAAGAAGCGGAAAGGGATTACTTCTATTAAGGTTGAGTCTTATGAAAAAATTGAAGTTGGTGGAATTCTTGTAGATGGACCGGCTGTTATTTTAATTAATCAGGAATACCTAAAAATTGTTGAATAAACGAAGAAAAGGATGATCCTTTACGAAAAGGGATGATCCTTTTTGTTTGCTGTTGATAATAATAGGATATACATAAATTTCATCTGATGTGATGGGATTAAAAGAAAGGAGAGGGTCGGGATTATCATGGTGGAAAGCTTAATATTGGTAGTATTTCTTTTTATGTTATATAAATTAGTTGCTAAAAAAACAAACTAATTATTTGAAACGATATATTGTTTTCTTTTTAAGGGCGAGATTTATTTTATAGTGAAATGGATAATTTAAAGGAGGAATTTAGATGGATGCAAGGAAAGAACGTATAAAATACGAGAAGATGTCAAAGAACTATGACCGTATTTATTTAGTTTCGTTTCTCCTATTAATTGTACTTGTTTGTAGTAGTGTGATTATCATAGGAGCTACAGGGGGAAAATATGGAGTGTTTTTGTTGTTAGCTAATTTTACTTAACGCATGTATTACTAAAGAATCTCAAAAAAAGTATAAGCAGTATTCTAATAAAGGGCGTATATAAAATGATAAATATCTTGAAAAGAACAACCTGAATGTACATTCAAAGTATCCCTATATCATTACCTATTAACTAGTAAAAAAGAATCTTATATAAATAATTTTTTAGTAATTTAGGAATAGAAAACGTACCTTATTAAAATGTTATTTACGTTCATATAATGAATTATCCTTCTAGCATATTTATAAGATTTATATCATATATTATGAGAAAGAATGTGAGTTAGAAAGGAGTCCTATAGAATGAGTTATTTGGAGGGAAATGACTTGAGTGAACAAAATATGGTAAGTGTACCTAATCCCTACGTATATCAGACATTACAATCAGCAATTGGTAAACATGTGGTTATTGAAACTGTAAGAGGTAATGTAAGAGGAAAGTTAAAGGATGTGAAACCAGATCATTTGCTTATTGAAGATACGGTACCATATATTGTACGCATTCAACAAATTGTATGGATTATGCCAAAACAATGATCAAATTACATCTAATTTAATTTATAACAGATTGGCGTCAGACGACCAAATAAAAACACAGGGTTTTATCTCTGTGTTTCTTCAAATTTTCGTTTTTGAATATATGCTTGAGCATGAATAATTTCTTTCTGAAGCTCTTTTAATTCTTTCATAGATTCTGATTCAATAGCCATGTATGTAGTAACTAAACTGATCATCATATCCATCTTCTCTACTATATTTTGAATGACCTGTTCAGATTGCTCTTTTTTAGGGTGTTGTATTGCTGTTAATACATCTTCTATATAATTATTCTTTCTTTGCTGGATATCATAAATAAACTGTTTTGTGTTTGAGTTCATTTGTTTTCCCCCCGTTTTGGATATATTTCCATTCTATCATATTTGAATAGAAAATATTGGATTCCCCTAAAATTACACCTGTCTCGTACATCCCCTCAAATATACAAACTAATTCCTTAACGTACAGGGAACTAATCAAAATATGTCAATTTTGTGTCTAAACGTACAATTTTCTTTTTTTGATATGGTGACCCCATGCCCATCAACTTAAGGATGCATGCAAAATGAACCCCGTTCATATAAACGGAAAAACTCTTAAAATATTTTGTAGCCTAAAAAATGAACATGCCAAATAAACCTCAATCGGCCAAATTTCAAAAATTATGCAGCTTTCTTTTGCTTGTTCACTCTATTATACTCATAGACAACACCCAAGATATCAAAGACAGTCTTCTTTTCATATCGGTGAGATTTCCGTCCATTCTTCTGTAAGAGGTGAAACAGACGGATAAGAATCTTTGTTATTTCTTGGGTGTTTTGTTGTGTGGCTTGATACAAAATTTGTAAATGATCTTGAATCATTCCGATTGCTTTATATTCGCTTAATTCCTTTTGTTTCTTTTGTAAAATTAATTGGCGCATCTTAAACATAGTAGAAGAACATAGGAAAATGGCAATAAGTTTTCCATAAACATGGCATTCTAATCGTTCTTGTTTGATATTTTGCCAATGATGAATTTGAAATAGGGATTTCCAAGTTTTAAAGATAATTTCGATTTGCCAGCGGAGAGAGTAAAAATCATGTATTTGTTCCATCGGAACAATCTCCCAAGGTGTATTGGTAACATATATGTTCATGCTAGCTAATCGTTTGCTTTTTTCTGAATACGTAATACCTTTTTTACTTTCTGTATACACTTGTTTTTTCATACGCTCACGAAGTTGCTTTTCAGTTAATCGATATATAATTACCCGGGTGAATAGTTTCTTATCCTTTCCAATATAAGCTTCTTTTATTTCATAGCCCTGTCCTGGCTTTAAGGTATTCATAATGTGTTCTAAATCAACTTTAATGTACTGAGACTGTTTTTTTATTGTCCCATTTCGAAAGTATTCAGGAAATTCATTTTTGACATACACCATATTGTTTAATTTGAGCCGCGATATATAATACACACCACGTTGGTCCATTTGATCTAAATCATCCAGTGAATAATAGCCTAAATCACGAATACATAAGTCTCCAGGACGTAATGTCGCTAAACATTCTGTTCCAAAAGTTTTATCATTATTTTTTCCTGGCTCAATTTGAAAATTTAAAAACTGTCCACTATGTAAATCATATTCTAACTGAATTTTTATACCCGCTGTTTGCGCACAACCACCTGATCCAGGATATACACTAGCTAAATGTTTTGGCACTTGGAAAATTGTTGCATCTAAAATACGAATCCGTTGAAAATAAGCTATTGAAGGGTTTGGAATCACAGATGTTTCACAAATTTTATTTTTTAATAATGCAGAGAAAATATGTTTTAAAAGGCAAACGGCTTTTTTATTGAAACGCTTATTGAGTCCTTCTGGACTCATAAGAGTTCCTGTAACAGCATGAAGTTGACTACACAGTCGTACTAAAGAATCACTCGCTACCCGTTGACTTATCCAGACACAGATAGTAGCTAAATCACGACCTGAAAACTTACGCTTTCGTTGTACAAAAGCTAGTTCTCTAGCAAGTTTTTCTAAAA
The DNA here is from genome assembly GCF_017498755.1 of Bacillus sp. XF8. Lineage (NCBI taxonomy): Bacteria > Bacillati > Bacillota > Bacilli > Caryophanales > Bacillaceae > Bacillus > Bacillus sp. XF8. The sequence goes on from NZ_JAGDQK010000047.1 coordinate 8,738, forward strand.
ATGAAGGGGTAAGATGTTGATGTAATTCTTCAGCAAATAATTTTAGCTCATCTTGAATCGAAAGATTCATAAAAAACGTCATCCTTTCTAATAATCTTATTTAGAAAGAATAACGTTTTTTTGTGCAAAGATAATGTAAATCGATAATATAGTTGTTTAATTTTATTATGAAAATATAAGAGCCTTGCTACAATCTAGTGTGTGTTAAGGCTCTTTAAAGTTGTTTAATTTGTGGAAGGCGAATAAATAATCGCCCCCCTTTACAATTTTAAAAACCTTTCAATTACCAGTTGATCTGGAGGACTTATATTAATTGCTTGTTTCATTTTTGTACGCTCCTTTAATTGATTGGGATTTTTTGTTAGCGAAACGAGTTAGCGCCCGTTAGCGTATGAACAGAGTGTAGCAAGAGGCAAGTCATAGTAGATAGTGAACTTCTGTCATATTTATAAAGAACAACAAAAATTGAGTGGATGAGGCTGTATTGATAGTTATGTCATAAAAGTCATGACATTTTGACACTACCGTATGTGACAGAAAAACCCTTAGAATCAAGGAGCAGTTTTTAACGCATTAACAATAAATGAGGAGGGGAGATTTTCATTGTCTATGATAAAAATATAAAGAGGCGTGAAAAGGGAAACAAGTAGGACCTATTTATGAAAAACAAACCAGTAACAAGAGTGATTCAAGGAAAAGAAGTAATTACTAGGATTAACATACAAGTGGAAAAAGAGAAATTTACCGTTTGTTAGGACACAATAGCATTTGTGAAAATAATACTAAGTAAGATAATTGCAAATCAACTCTTGTCCATTTGTCTTTAGTTAAGATGAAAGCTGTATGACTAGTATAAAACAGCAAATAACTACCGATAAAATATGAATAGAGGAGAGGAATATCTTTATGAAAAAGCATTGTCAGATTACATCTACAGGTTTAGTCCTTTTAATGACTGGAAGTTCTCTGTTATATACAACACCAACCTCAATTGTAAAAGCAGAGCCCACTCAAAATGTATCTAGTTCGTTACAAACAAGTACCCAACGAGATCGTACTTCTGTTAAGCAAGCAATGCGGGATACACTACAACTTGGATACCCTGGAATACTTGCTAAAACTTCTGAGGGTGGAAAAACGTGGGGTTATGCCGCTGGGGTAGCGGATCTGAGCACCAAGAAACCAATGAAAACAGATTTTCGTTTTCGCATTGCCAGCGTGACAAAGACGTTCACCGCAACGGTTGTACTTCAATTAGCTGGAGAGAACCGCCTGAATCTAGACGACTCCATCGAAAAATGGTTGCCTGGTGTCATTCAAGGAAACGGATATGATGCTAAACAGATTACTATCCGGCAGATATTGAACCATACAAGTGGTATCGCCGAATACTTAAGGTCAAAAGAAGCTGATTTTTTTAAGAATACAAAAAAATCATTTACTGCTGAAGAACTAGTGAAGATTGGACTTTCACTGCCCCCAGACTTTGCCCCAGGAAAGGGCTGGTCTTATTCAAACACAGGATACGTATTACTTGGTATCCTTATTGAAAAAGTAACCGGAAACAGCTATGCGGAAGAGATTGAAAATCGGATTATTGAACCGCTTGAATTGTCGAATACATTCCTACCTGGCAATTCAAGCGTTATTCCAGGCACCAAGCATGCCCGTGGATATTTACAACCAGACGGAGCAAGTGAGCTAAAAGACGTTACTTATTATAACCCAAGTATAGGTAGCTCGGCTGGAGATATGATTTCTACTGCTGACGACTTAAACAAATTCTTCTCTTCCTTGCTCGGTGGCAAATTACTGAAAGAACAGCAACTAAAACAAATGCTTACTACAGTTCCTACAGGAAGAGAAGGAATCGATGGATATGGTCTTGGAATCTATGAAACTAAGCTTCCAAACGGTGTCTCAATATGGGGACACTCAGGTGGCATTCCAGGATTTAGTACTTTTGCTGGAGGCATACTTGGAGGCAAGCATACATTGGCCGTCAATTTGAACAACCTTAAAGCTGATAGTACCGATCCTTTTAAAAATATTTTACTTGCTGAATTTAGCAAGTAGGCAAAAAGGAAAAATGGATAAACTTTGTCATAGTTTTTATGGCTCTAGTGCAAAAAATCTAAGAAGCTTGGACATACTGATAGTATCAATCTAGGGGTACCGCCCCATCGCCATCAAGCTAAGAAAATACACCTCCCCCAGAACGAGATTTTGTCCTAACTTGTAATAAAAAAGCTCATTTTTTCGTTTTGGGGTGGATTTGTTTTCTTAAGTTGATGGGCATGTGGCGGTACACCTTTTATTATTAATAAATATGGTACGTGAAATTTTTTAGATTTCAAATTTAATAGCCCCCGTAGACCATAAATCTATGAGGGCTGCCTAAGGGTATTTCTCATTCGACTTGATTCTATTGTAGCAAGCTTTCACCAAATATCAAAAACATAACGATCCAAAACCAAATAATCAAACTAAGTGTACTCTTGAAACCTCCTCACAAAGAAAATGTTTCCTCTTTCATTTTTATCATCCTTTCTACTTATCCCTTGGTTCTCCAAACCATTCATACATTGCTTTGCGGCTTATGATCCACTCCTTACGCTTTCCTTCTGGATGCAAAAAGTACTTCACTAAACCTTCTTCTAACATACGATCTAGTTCCTTCAATTGCTTATCATTCATAATAGAAGGGCTATATTTATTCTTCAATGTTTCACGAGGAATCCTCCAATAAAAAGATGCTTCAGTTGGTGTCATGTATTTATCAATTTCTTTCATGAGAATTCTCCTTTGTTTGTGCTTTTCCTTTTATGTTACAATATATAAAGAAGGAAATGGACTAGATTTCCTTCTACGTCAGTCACTCATTAACTAAACCCTTTGTTTGCTGCTAAGCAAATGAAGGGTTTTTATTTTGTTTGTTTATATTTACTATCTATGACAGCCAGACGGATCAACTTCAACTTAATATCATTGCTAAGTGAAAGCCATTCAGATGCACCAATTTTCATTTCTTTTTCCTCCCTATTTCCTTTTCAAATTCCAAGTAAATTAACCCCTTAAAACATTCATATTTTACACCAATTTAACAACTAGAGAAGCCTCGTCATATTCATGAATGTGTAAATCATAGTACATTTCTGTTGCATCTAATACCTTGCAAAACATCTCATAGTAAGCCGGATTACTTACTTCCATGCCAATTTCTCCATTCCTGAACAGATACTGTAAATCTTCAATGATTTCTTTTACTGTATTCTCCAATATTTTCACTCCTTATTCTTATCAAATAACCCTATAAGGTTATTCTATAACAAAATCATTAACCTTACAAGGTTATTTTATGCAATTTTCAGATAGTTGCTGAAAAAACCTTAATAATATCCTACATTCTCTTAAAACCACTTATTTTTGCTTGTAACATTTTTTGTGCTGTTTGGTTCTTATGACATTCACTTCTAATTGAACATTTGTTACAACCAAATCTGAGAAGTCATTTTTTGATGAAAGCATGATTTTTTGAAAACAAATTCCTGAAAATAACAAAAGAGCTGGATTTTCATCACAGCTCAATTATTTAATGGTTCTGTATGTGTACATGTCGGATATTGTGAACATCCAAAAAACTTATTTTCGGTTTTACTTGAATTTCTCACGACTAATTGATGTTTACATACCGGACATTTCCGGGCTACAGGATCTACACCGTGATACACATCTTCAGCCGAATGCTCTGGATTAACTTTATTAATCATTTTTTGAAGCTCTACACGATCTATTAGTTTTACATGACATGCTTCCGCTAATTCTTTCGCTTGTTTTGTATATACGCTGTTCGTGACAACCCATGCCTCATTTGCTTGATAATATGCTTTGGCTGCATATATCTCCTGTACAGCACGAATACCAACTCGATTTTTCATTCCATATCGCTTCGCTTGAATGACAATGCGATTTTTCCCTTTCAATACAAGATCCGCTCCATAATCATTTGATTGTTTTGTGACTTCCGGACGATATCCAAGTTCTCGAAAGAGAGCTTTTAAGTACACTTCAAACTGATGACCGTCCATTCTATCTATATAGCGAATACCTGACTTTGCCATTCGCTTCAGTATTCTTCGCTCCTGGATCTTTCGATACACAAATTTACAAATATGAAATAAGACATAAAGGATAAATGTAAAATGACAATAAAGTTATCTAATTTTAAAAGCTCAAACAAGCATAACCCCGTTCTAAATTTAGGACGGGGTTAAAAATATAGTTGTTTAATTTTTGATGTAAGATACTTCACTACACTAAAAAATATAACAATAAAGTCGTTTGAAAATCTAAGTTTTATTCAACAATCGCGCCCGATTATTAAAGATCATTATTCAAATCTTATTGAAGAAAAGCCCCCTTTAGTGTAAGTACATCTTTTCACATTTAATCTAAATCAAACTCAAACTTAAAACCTGCAAGTTTAGCTTATCAAATACGTTTCATGAAGTCCTTTTTCGTTGGGCACATGAAACTGGACATATTTTAAAGAATCCAGTTGCAACAATATATTATGTCTTCTAGTTTGAATACCCTCTTTTTAACTTTAGTAATAAAAATAAGCCAAAACTATGCAACTCTGTATAAAAAGCTGCATAATATCGGCTCTAAGGATTTTATACGTTATAGAAGATTAGCTTTTCGTTACATTAACAGAGCCTTTCTAATTAAAAATTATAGGAAAAGTAAATGTAACGAAAGCTGCCCAAAGTCCGTAGACCGGCAAATACTTAGTAACGGCATCTTGGATAGTTGAAGGTCCGGATTTGTTTTGTAGAAAACGCATATAGGAGAGCATAATCCAAATTAGATTTGCCCAGATAAGTATGTTTACTCCTAAAATAGCAAGTCTATTAGGCGTAATCCCATAAGAAGAAAGTCTGAACACGATGGCTGACAAAGCCACACTGTCAATGATAAGCGCAAGAACAATTAAGGAAAAATTTATATAATCTGAAATGTTCTTTTTCTCGTCTGAGTCGCTCTCGGTAATGGAAAATATGGTAACGGCCAATACACCAAGGAGTATTCCGTTGAAGACTATCAGGAAATTGCGGTCCAAGAATGGATTTTTTCCGACCCATATAACCGTTATAAGATAGACCAACAATGTGACCAGGACAAGAGGACTAAAAATTTTAGCTATATATGGTGTAATATTCTTAGCAAGTTTAAGATTCATTGATACCAGGTATGCAGCCACAATAGCGAGAGCGGCAGCACCAAATAAAACGACATTACTAAAATAGAAGTCTTCTATATCCAAGCCAACAAAGCTAAATAACTGCATGGTTAATGCTGCTAGTACCATTCCGCTAACTGCCATGCTGGCGTAGAGAATACAATATTCCAAATTAAATTTAATAAAGGCTAATCTTGTACTGCCTTTTGAATATTCATTTCCTGTAAATGCAAGCCCTACCAATACCCATAAGAATATGGGAAGGTGTAAATAAGCAAGGATAATACTGTCTTTATAATTTAATGGCAGCATATTAAGATAAAACCCGGAAATTAGGAACAACGCTGCAAGGGAATAAATAACACTTTTTTTCGGAGTATTATTGTAAACAAAATAGGCAGCAATAAAGGGAATTATACCAAAAGCCAGGTTAATTGGAGCAATTGCTTCCTGTTCGACAAAATGGAAAATGATCCTGGTGCTTATCCCGGCCAGAATGGCTAAAATGCCCATGAATAAGAAACCTTTTTGAAGCAAGGAAGATTTTTCTGTATTTGCCGTCTCCTTGAAATGCAATCTTTCATACCAAACGTCAAGAACCTGAGAATCAGGATTTTGTTCCCATGCGTGTGAGAATGACTTTTTAAAAGTTTTCGGGTCCTTTCTATACATTCTCTCCAGCTCATGAGGGTTAGCAATATTTTCAATAATCAAATTGTTAATATCCATAGTTATACCTCCCCTGATAATTTTTATATTAAGTTTCATTGATTAATTTAACTGTCTTCGTCACTTTTGTATTCTAAAATATCTCCAGGCTGACATTCTAAAGCCTTACAAATTGCCTCTAAAGTGGATAATCGAATCGCTTTTGCCTTTCCATTTTTCAATATAGAAAGGTTCGCCATTGTTATTCCAACCTTCTCCGAAAGTTCTGTTACGCTCATTTTCCTTTTTGCTAACATCACATCAATATTGATTATAATTGCCATTGTTATTCACCTCAGACCGTTAAATCATTTTCTGATTTGATATTAATTGCTTCTTGTAAAAGTTTTTGGAGAACAGCCGCAAAGACTGCGATAACCATCGAAGCAAAAGGAACAACCAATCCGACAAAGATAACTCCTGGTGCGTCGTCTACTTCCGCAAAGATATAGAAGAGAGGCCAAACTAGCACATGCAAAATACTGATTGTGATGGCACAGTATTTGATTTTCTTTAAAGCTTTTACAGATAAATCGGAGAAAGCTTTATTTTTGTCAATATAGCGTAAGAGTTTGAAAGCCTGATACAAAGCAAAGTAAAAAGGTATCGCCGATGCATCAAAAGCGATGAAAACGAGATATTTTATAAAAGCAAACTCTGGAAGCAATTTTGCTGCAAGATTCGCCATCTCAGGCACCAAAAAAATACACAGAGCAAGAACTGGGACTCCTAAAAGAATAACAGCTATTTTTAAAAACAACGTTGTTACTTTTTCCATAAAAAGCACCTCACTTATTTATTCTGATTTTGATTTTAATATATATTTTATCGTTTTACAATAAATTTTTATTAATTTGGATAACATTTTTATTGTAGGTTTTTGTTTTAAGCAAAAATAAAAAGCATTCCTCATTCAAAGAAATGCTCTATAACTTTAAAGCATTAAATTTATAACTTGTACAGCTAACCTGCCAGTTAGCTTAAGTACGTTTCTTCACAATATTCTCTATATGCTTTAACAGAAATATCTAATTTTCTTATTAAGTGTTATTCCACAAAATGGCCCGATTGTTGAATGGAATGACTCACATTTTATTAACCAACTTTATTATTTTTTAAACGACTTTTTTGTAAATTAAACAACTTTTTTGTCACTTTATAATAAAACCACAAATCAAAATTTGTAGTATGTTGGGCATGGTTGGTAGATTAGACACTTCGCTCCACCTCTTTTATTGGGTTTAGTTTCTTTGGTTGTTTTGGTTGAGCTGTTTCTTTTATTTGCTTCTCTTGCTTGGCTACCTGTTTCTTACGTACATCGTTCCAATCTTTTTCATGTGTCGGGATTTCTTCTTTTAGATCCACTAAACATTTCATAGTCTGAATAAACTCTTTCCCACCTTTGTCATTATCAACTGCCATGATGACCTCTTTTATATCATGTCCTTCTTTTTTGCATCAATTAATGACTGAATGACGGTTTTTGGTTTTAATCCATGTATAGATACCAAACGAGCATTTTGTATTTGATTTTGCTTGATACTCCAATGTGATAACATGTCGATTGGATCTTCATAAAAATAGATCTTATTCGGCTTGCCTACATCGACTGTAAAACCTGCATGAATCCTTTCGTAATTCGGGACGATTTGTTTGAAACTCCCTCGTTTATTCTCCATTTTGATAGTGCCTTGACGGTTCATTCCAATTATCTTTCCTTTACCGCCTTCTTCTCTCCATTTGAACACGACATTATTTCTTTTATCCTGGGCGATAAGATCCTTTTTAATCAGCCAGTTTACCAAACGAGGATCTATTTTCCGTTCAGCAATTAAGTACTCTTTTATCTCCGTTTGCTTCTTTACTTCTAGGTTTTTGGGATAAATAAAAGGCTGCTGTCCTTTTTTTCTTTCTTCTTCCGCTTTTGAACGATCAAACTCTTTATAATCCCCCTTGTCGATGTCCATCACAGCTTGTGGAAATGTCATTTCATAGTACATCATCGCAAAGCTAATCGCTCCGTATCCCTTTTCTCCTCGACTATTCCAAGCATATTGATTCCCTTTAATAATGAGACTGTCATGTTCCGTATGACGATAATAATTCCCTTCTTTCTTAAACCTTTCTCCCTTAGCTTCCAGATACGAAATCAAGTCTACATTTCTTGCCTTCATCGAATCCTCCGTACTGACATGTGCCATTACGGAATCCCCCTTTACTCTATAAAATGAAATAAAAAAGAGGACTATTCCGTTTCATAGTCCTCTTTTTTCACCGTATTCAGTTCATTGTTATTTACCAAATAAGAATCCCCCATCAGTGGAACCCCCTATTAATCTACAATTTCATTTTGACTCTTATATTTCTTGCTTCTTATCTTTTTAATAATCCCTTGAATGAATAACAAAAAAATATTCAAACTCACTGCTACAAGTAACATACAGCCTGCAAATAGCCATGCATTCATGAGATGACCTTCCATTCTAAATCCTTTTGTAAAAACACATACAATTGTTTTTGCTCTGACAACATTTCACGTATAGATTGGATTTCGTTTTTAGATAAAGAAATAAAAATAAGTTCCTTTGCCTCATCTCTTTCAGCCCAAACACCTTTATAATCAATGTCTACAATCTCTACAATATTCCCCATTTTCGTTCGCCCCTTTCTCTCTAAAAACAAGAAAGAGGACATCATACATTGTCCTCTTTCACAATTTCCCCCATAAAAAAAGCACTTTTCGCTTCCTCTGTAGCTTTGAAATAAAGTTTAATCAAAAATACCTCGCAATTCCAAGTTTTACGATAAATAAAAAGAATCCATTTTGAAAAAAGATGAACAGCTCCCTGTCAAGTAGACAGTGGAAATAATAAAAAATACTTTAAGCGGCTTGAACCCTGTATTCCAATGGGCTTAAGCCGTTTAATCTTTCTTGGTAACGTTCGTTATTGTAAAACTGGATATAATCATCTATTGCTTGTTGTAACGCTTCAAATGTTTCATACTTATGTAAGTAATATTTTTCACACTTCAACGTTCCCCAAAACGATTCCATTGGTCCATTATCTATACATTTTCCTACACGTGACATGCTATGAATCATTTTTGCTTTTTCTATTTTTCTCTTAAACCCATGTGACGTATATTGATACCCTCGATCACTATGAATCAATGGATGTTCATTCTCTTTTAATATAGTGATAGCTTGATCCAACGTTCGAAATACCAATTTATTATTGTTTGAATGTCCCAATACATAACTAATAATGGAGCCATCGTAAAGATCTAAAATGGCGCTTAAATACGTTTTCCTTCCGTTTCCTAATTTGAACTCCGTGACATCTGTTACCCATTTTTCATTGGGCTTGCTTGCAGTAAATTCGCGATTTAGTCGATTTTCAGCGACGTATTGTGCAGGTGAAGGAACATAGCGCTTTCTTTTCCGACGAATCACGGACTGTAATCTAGCGATGTGCATTAAGCGATAAATACGTTTGTGATTAAACTTTTTATGATATATCCTATTAATATTTAATTTCATTCTTCGATACCCATAAATGCCTCCTACTCGTGCATAAATAGCTTGAATATCCTGAAGAATTGCTTCATTCTCTAATTCTCCAGCTGTTGGCATACGCTGTAGCCATTTATAATAAGCAGCACGAGATACACCGGCAATTTCACATAAAAGGATTACTGGCAGGTTTTCAGTCGCATGTAAATCTTGAATCGCTCTATATTTATTGTGTAGACGAACGCTTGTTAACGACGCCTCCTTTCGAGTTCCTCTAACTTTTTTAAAAAAGCATTTTCTGCACGTAATCGTTCATTTTCTCGCTCTAAACGTTTCATTTCCATCTTAAACTTTTCTTCATCTGTTAATTCATATTCCTCTTTCTTTCGACCGCGTTTATCTTGTAGTGCTTCTTCACCATGTGCTTCAAACTTCTTGACCCATTGATATACCTGTTGATAAGAAACTTCATAGTTTTCGGCTGTGAGCTGATAGTTTTTTTGATGTTGTATACAGTAATTTACAATTTGAATTCGTTCTTCTAACGTTGTTTTTCTTCTACTTGTCATAGAGTTTGTCATTCCTTTACCGGTATCATTTAATTCTCTATGACTATTATACTTTTTAATCCATTTTCTCAAAACCGCAGTACTGGATACATTGTATTTTTGGATAACCTTGCTTAACGAGTAGTGTCCTGATAGATAATCATTGACGGCTGCTAACTTTAGCTCTTTTGAATAACACTTCCAAGAAAGAGCTTCTTCTAGGCCGTCTTCACCATTCACTTCATACCTTCTCTTCCAATCTCTAATGGTCCCAGGATCAACCAAAAATTTAGCAGTAATGTCGGCTATGGAATGATGACCATCTTTATAAAGAGCTAAAATCGCCAGCTTTTCAGCTTTAGAATATTTCATTCGAGCCATAAAAAATACTCCTCTTAGATAAACAGATTTTTATTTTTTATCTGTCTACCTAATGGGGAGCATATCAAGATTGATCAAAATGGATTCTTCTTCAGCAGATTTTTGTTTCGGCTTTATAAAAAAGTTTGATCATTTTCTGCCTGTATTGCTCCATAATCGCGCCCGATTGTTCTCTAAAAAGTGAATAGTTTCTATTAAACTTTCTTAATATACTCATACACTTCTTTAGGTTTTATATTAAGCAGGTGAGCAATTTCCGTTATTTTTTTTCCTTCTTTCTTCATCTTTTTTACTTTTGCCTCCAATGTTTGCTCGTATTCTTCTGCAATATCAAATAATGGACTCAATAAAGAGTGCCATATTTCAAAATCAGCAAATTTATTTTTTTCCAAAAACTTATTTAGCAATGTTTTTAATTCTCTATTTTGTATAATTCTTTTTCCTTCTAACACTTGTTTCTCAGTAAGAAAATTACCTATATCTTTTATAAAATTGATAAATGAGTCCATAGAATCTGCAAGGAAACCGCCAACATCCCAACTGTCCATTCCGTGCATTAATGAAGATATAGGGTATCCATCCTCATTTAAATCAATAATAATTGGATCTCCACACATAGTTTCATATGCAATAACAATCCAATTTGCATCCCAAGTATCTTCCTCATCGGTTACAAGGGAGTTTCCATCGGTGTCAATGCTATATCCTACTTGAAATTCATCTAATTGTTCAAAAGAAAATATATCAAAATTTACATATTCTCTAATTTTTTCATGTTCTAAGTTAATAAGTTCTAAATTCCTCTTAATTTCTTCTTTTTGATGATAAGAATTAAATTTTATCATTGTCATTTTTACTACATCCCTATTCATACTTTATATTTATTCTTTTTTTATCTGTTTTTTTACTAAAAACCTAAGACAAGAATATTAATAATAGATATTGGATTACCTAGGTTCAATTATTTTCTCTCCTTAAAATAAATTACAATAATGCCCTATACTTTACCTAATAAATTCGATGTAATTATTGTAAAATCCTTTTGCTACTAAACTGCCCCTTTAGTTAAATAAAAAAGATCCTGTAAAACAGGATCTAAACAAACTTTAGAACATCGCTACATTCTTTAAAACGTCGCGACTTTATTATAAACATCGTATCTTTTTTAGAAACATCGTGACTTTATTTCAAATCGACATCCTCAATTGAGTAACAAAAAATGATTGATTGTTATCCTATATAATTGCTTATCGTTCCATTTCCATTGCTTCTTTTTTCTTACTTGGTTTTTTTGTGGGCTTTTGCTGCACTACATTACCTACTGCTACAGGTTCCGGCTCCTTATCCTTTTCTTTATGGTTTTGCTTCTCGTTTAACAGCTGATATTTCTTATCCATAGATAAGTCACTTGAAATCGTAGATTGATTAACTGTTATTCCTTCTTTCCCCAATTTCTCATCTACCTGATTTTCTAATTTGGTTACATGCTCCTGGCTTACCAGTTCATTATCAATTGAGACATATTTTGTTGTATAATACCGTTCTTCTTCCTTTACACGAGTGACAATACTATCAATATCATCTGGTGTTTCTTCATATTGTGACCGTCTGTACGCTTCATATTTCCGGCTTAAATCTTTATCTAATAGAGATGGATTCTTCTCTTCCGAAGACTGCATTTGCTTATCGCTTTTGTTACAAAACTACTGCCTTAAATTCGGTCTTCAGCTTTTCTTGAAATCTCACAAACGTTTCGTTTGAGAATCATACAGCTGCATTTGCGATTTTGCAAAGAATCTGATCAGGTCTTCTGCTAAGTAAGAACTCCCCAATACTTTCTTTTTCTCTTAATGAAAACCAATAAGCGAAGTTCCCGAAGTCTGTAATTGCTGTAAATATGCCTGATGAATCGATTAGAAATACTCCGCAGCCTTCTCCATCTACTGATGGAACTGTATAACGATATACTGTTGCATCTGCCATTTCTGATTTCCCCTTTTTAATAAAATTCAAATTTGAAACTATTTTGTTCCCGTACTACCAAACCCTTCTACTCCGACCTCACTATCCGATAACTTGTTCACTTCTACAAAGTATGCTGTTTCTACTGGCTCTATAAAGTCTTGCGCGATGCGTCTTCCTCTCTCAATTACATCCACCTTAAGTATGTAAATTATAGGTTCAAGTACTAAGTTTATCCATTGAAAATAAACCATAATAATCATTATGTAAACAAGTTACATTTTTCGTTCAATCTCTAATACACAGAATTTTTCAACTGATCGATTATATTTATACATACGATTGGAGAAAATAAATATTAATAGCTAAAAATATCTATTTTCCAAGAAACCTTTGCTTCAAAAAAACACAAAGGTATTAAGTGAGAAATAACCCACTAAATATCAATGTCTTGTAAACAAATTTACTGATTACAGCAAGGTAATTAGCATTAACGTATCAACTGACATTAACATGTTAATGCAAACAAAGATAAAAATGTTAATTTTATATCAACAGTAGCTTAATGTATTAAACTAAAATCGATATAAAGTTAATAAATATATTAATAGAGCGATTTTTTTATTCATAACTCATAATATATCGTATGCCACTAGCACTGATCGAAAAAACTATCAAACGAATAGCCCCTTGTAAAGTCTATTTAGTTGTAATAAAGAAAACACCTTCACAAATACTCTACAAATAACCTCTGGTAGATCCCTTCATTCTTAACACTATTGGTTTAAATAAACTATAAAACTTAGAAATCGTTTCAAATACTGTTTTGAATCACTTTAAATTATGATGAAAACTCAAGAATCAACTATATATAATTTCCACAGAACGAAAAACATCGATATTTATACATTCATAATTGATATAACATTAACAACAAAAGAGGATTTCATCACTATAGTTAATGTCTTGTTAATATCATCTTTGTTACATATCAATTTCACATTTCATGTTAATGTCATTCTCTCTAATGAACCTAAGTCCTATACATAAAAGTAAAATCCAATTCCCAGGCTGAATAATATTTAGTACTCAATTGCGTAAAAATGCTTACCATACGCGAATATACTATTTATAAAATTCCACCTCTAACTTATCAATGAAAGATTTTAGACGCATTGGATCGATTGTTTTTGACTGTGATAAGACATAATTTTTCCAAGGAAGAAGACTATATTAGCAGCGTAGCGATTCGTATCCAGCTTAATGTTATTACACAGTTTTAATATCATTATATTTTATTTTTAAATCTCTATTTTTCTTTTTATAAATACTGTACAGATCGTTTTGTTAATCTCGTAGTAACTTTAAGTCGTTTTACTAATACAAAATAAGCTCACTATCATCGATATGCATATAGTTTTAGTTGATATGACATTAACAATGATAATATATTCTATTTTTATAGTAATGTCTTGTTGATGCACTCTTCACTACATGTCAATTTCACATTTTATGTTAATGTCTGTTTTTAAGGGTGTTTGAGATAATAGAGAGCCCCAGTATCTAACATAGCAATCTCAATCCCTCTAATTTGCTTAAATCATCCTATAAACAACAGTTAAGTTCGCGCTATAAGCTAAACAATATCCATACTCAATTACATATGAGCACGTATCTGTACATAAGCATAATATTTTGTACGTTTTATATAAGATTACTCGTGTTAAATTAGATTCATTAAACCAACTAAATTCTATATCATGACAAAATACTCTTGCAGGTTTATATAAAATAAACAATGAAACCAATATTAAAAATAACAGAGAAGAACATACTAGTAATACAAAGATTCATATCACTTCTATAAGAATAACAGGGCTAGGTAAACATTAACTCTATTTAAAGGATCAATAACTTACTAGTATTATTAAGCTACTAGTATCATCATATTAGTAGTGTTGCCTTTTTCTATCTTTTTATACATTGAAATTGGAATTTAATAATCTACTTTTCTCATTTTCCACAGAACACGGTCATTATATCCTCATAATTTGTTTACAAAACACTTATATTTCCTTATCATTAATAATAAGAAATATACTATGTTAATCTCATGGCAACTATAAGCCATATTTCTAGCGCAAAATATACATACTATCATTAATATAACATTGATATTTATATGTTTTTAGTTAACAAAACATTAACAATCTAAATAAATTGTAGATTTATAGTCAATGTTTTGTTAATACACTCTTGGTTATATGTTAATCTCATATTTCATGTAAATACCTGAGTTAGTAGGTATTTACATTGATATCATCGAAATAACTATTAACATGTTAATTTCAGTCCACATGTTAATTTTAATTCAAGTGTGTATTGAATGATTTTTCAAGGAGGTAGGACAATGATTGATCAAAAAAGTGATTCACGAGACCATCAAAAAAGAGATGATGATATATTAAACGATAATGTTTTTGAGAAGGCATGGAGGATAACAGAATTCTCTAAATTAGTCGGACGTCACCATAATACAGTATATAATTGGTTCAATATTTTAGAAGAAAAAGGGCTACACGAAACTTTAAGAACCCATAACACAAACGAAAAGCTCTATAACACTTTAGATCTTGAAATCGCTCTTTTTATAAAACAAAAAAGAGATGAGAAGTGGTCTTTAGATGCTATTATTGAACTTTTACCACATCAATTTGATTTAAGACCAGTACCACTAGAGAATCAAGCAAATGAAGTATCTACCCAATTAAACCTTCAAGCAACTGCAGAAATCATTGAAAAAATGGTGAATAAGCAGATAGAAGAAAAAATAAAAACTATTGAGTCTCAGTATGAGGAGAAGATAGGAAATATATTAAAACAGCTGCCACAACCTGAAGATGCAGAAACTTTAAAGATACGTCAACGTCAAGAAAGACTGGATAATTTCATTATTGAACATAGAGCACGCCAGGAATTAAGAAAACAAGCAGAAAGCCTCTGGAATAGCAAACCTGATGAGGAACGTATTAAAAAGGTAGGATGGTTTAAAAAAGAAGAAGACTTAGCTAAAAAGCAACTCTTCATTGAGCAGTACATACATGATAATATCATTGATTATATGAAATCTCTCATGAATACGGTGGAATAACAAAAAGTCTGGAGCGAGCTCCAGACTTTTTGTTATTTTGTAGTACCAAACATCTTATCTGGATCTAAAAAGTCCGCTAATTCAGCATCTTCATTAGCTCCAGCTTCTGTATTTTCTTCGTCACTACCCATATCGATAAAATCACCAAAGGCAAAACCTAAGTCCTCATCCTCATCAATACTTTCTATCGTACTAATTTGAGACTTTTTATACTGAATTTGACTTTGCTTCTCTTTAAATTCATTAAATTCTTCAACTAATCCCTTAGATAATCTTGATGGTAATGCATCAGTTTTATAAAACGTATATACACTTCCCAAGAAATCATTCTTACTTACTAAATATCCATTAAAAACAGTACCGTTTATAGGTAAATTATTTGAAACTTCTACTTTAGCATCATCCATGAAGGAATCATCAATGTTTTTTTGTTCATCTAGGATAGCAAGCATACCAAAATGGTGTACTTTTGATGCTTCAACAGAACCATCGTTATTCTTTTTCATCAAATCAATTGGATGATGGAAAGAGCTTCCTCTTAATGATTCTTGAAACATTTCTACAATTGCATGGCTATTTTCAATCTGGTTCATATTACGTGAAACCTTATTAATTACTAAACAACCTGTTTTCTCAAGTAAAATACGTTTAAAGTCTTGAGAATCAAGTATTACAGATGTTCCAGAACCATTTGCAGCTGTATTTAATTCATGAATAATTTCACTAATGCGTTGATTTGCATAATCACGTGCATTGGCAATACCTTTTTTCTCATTTTCATTTAGCTCTTTAAATTCATCATAAAAGTGCTGATTATCAGCAAATACTACAAATGCTACACCTTTTGATTTATCATTAGCTAATTTCCAAATCTCCTGAGAAAACTTATTAACTTGTCTTAGTACATCCGGTCCATCTGCTCTTACTGGAAGTGTTACAACAATCCCCATTTTAATAAAATCTTTACGCTCAATAGCATTTTCAAAAGCGATTCTCGCAAATTTTGCTTGATTTGCTTTTATCTCTGCCATAGGGTATTGTTGTGCAACTTTTTGTAATTCCTGTCTAATTACAGGCTTGTTATGAAAAGCAGAAAACTCTTCAATCGCCTTAATGATTGTAGAAGTTCCTGTTCCTCCACCTAGGCCTGCAAAAAATAACACAAGTTCATCAGATGGTCTTACACGTTCCGTGATAAATTCTTTTAATTTTTCTTTTGCCTCATCATTTGAATCAAGTACCTTTACTGCACGCTCAGGATTTTTACCTAAACCACCTAATTTGAGTGACACTTGGTTGCTTTTTGGTACATTTTTTAGTTCTGCTAGATCTCCATCATTACTGTTTAATGCTAAGCAGTTATATACTGATGTTCCATCTGTATGTTTATATTCAGCAAATTTATCTACCATTCTAGTACCAGCCTGACCAAAACCAACCATCGTCATCTTAACTGCTACTTCATTCTTCAAGAAATTTTTCGCCATTATTTTATCTCTCCTTATTTACTTATTTACTTTTTTTCTTTTCCCTAACTCAATAAGTACTTGTTGTCCTCTATAAGTTGAGATTAAAAATTTATACGGGTGCATAGCCTTTTCATAGATCAAAGACATTGATGATAGTGTACTAACACTTATTTCAGCTGAACGTCTTGATATATTGGTGCGTTCAACTTCTAATGAATAAGATTTTCCTTTTGTTTTCTTTACTCTCCTATCAATGACTACATTTTCTACTATTTCATTAATTGATATGCCCCTCATATATTTGGTTTCTTGAAATTGTTTATTTACGATGTTTCCTATGTATAGAAATACACTATATAGTATCTCGTCTTGTTCAAGAATATCTGCGAACATGTTTACTACTTCATCCGTAAATTTTATCGTTTGATACTTTTCACTTAAAACCTCGTTCAAGTTGTCCCCCCCTTAAACCATTGGTTAATTATTCCTAGAAACATAGTACATCATTATAAGGCGTATATCAAGTCATTATATATAAAACTTATATATAGAACTTATAAATCTCATTATTAAAAAACTCTTTATTTTACAAGCTTTCATATATACGGCGTATATATACAGCGTATATATGGTATATTAATCTTATATTTCATGTGATTCACATTCTAAACTCTTAATAGAATAGATTTCACTAATATTACTATATTAAGTAAACATATCTCCCAAAAAACAGCACAATACGTTAACATGAAACTCACATATTAAATAACAAATTTTATATACATCGTATATATACGTTTTATTTATACGATGTATATAAAAACCTTTTTATAAAAGGGGTTTAACCTTGGATATATCAATTTTATATCAATATTAATAAGATAAGTAGTTTATATAAGACTTACATATAAAGCTTATATAAACTACTTATTACTGATAACAAAAAATGCAATGCTTTCATAGCATTGCACTCATAATATTTATACTGTTATGTAACTTTCATGTAATGCTTGGAACAACTCATTCTGGTTATCTTTCTTTGTTAGTAGTTTGGTTCTATACATTTCATCTATTGTTAGGGGAGAAGTTGTCAATTTCATGTTATATTGATGTATCTCTTCATTTAACTCTGTTGTTAGTTCACAAAATTGCATATACAGCAGGAAGAAATGTGCTTCTTTTGAATCCAATTCATAATCTTTTTCAGTCATTTCTAGAAATTTATTTGTGAATGTTGTTAATTTCATATCTACAAAATCATTCTGGCTTACCAGTAATTCCAGAACATCTTTAAAATTTATACTATTCATGATGTCTCTATTTAAATCAAATGTAATTTGTAAATCGATTTAAATATAATATTTAAAATATTTCGCAAATAATATAAAAATGGGAGTTGAGAGTTGTCAATTTCATACAATCATTACAAATAAGAGTCTGCGAACATCTCGCATTTGGTTGTGATGAAATGTTATATTGCAAATGATGTATATTAAGATATTATTACATCTATAAGATAAATACTATTAAACTATGATTACAAGAGGGGGAGTTAGAGTGAACAAAATGTCTTTGGGTCTTACTTTTGTTTCAGTAGGTATTACAGATTTTTCGAACGGGAAAGCCCACTGTGGTGCGATAGCACCCCCTTTAGGGGTGGGATGAAAGTGAGGTTAGATACGAAGTACCACTGAAAACCGTAAGGTGCGTGGTACTTCAAGTATCCAAAAGTGTATCCTCATTTTTTATATCTCTATGTTGCAGTTTGATAAACAAACTAATACAATTGGTATATGGAAAACTATAGAAGAACCAATACAACTATATCACTAATTCACTATCATTTCGTTTTTTGTCCTCGATACAGGCGAAAGATATTCTTAAATTCAGATGTAGAACAACGCTTTAAAGAGTTGGTACAAGAAATATGCGACGAATTAGAAATTGTCATTATTACTTTAGAGTGCGACAAAGACCATACACATATGTTTCTAAATACACTACCAAAATTTAGTCCTGCTGATATTATGGCAAAAATTAAAGGAGGGACTTCTAAAAGGTTGAGGGAAGAATTTCCTCACCTTAAACATTTGCCGAGTTTATGGACACGTAGCTATTTTGTATCTACCGCAGGAAATGTATCGAGTGCGACTATTAAACGATATGTGGAACAACAAAAGATAAGGGGCTGAGAAAGGTGCAAATTAAATGTAGTTATTGCGGATTTGAACAATTTATGAAAGACCATAAATTCAACAGAGAATATAAAGATGACTACAATAAAGCCTTATTTGTTCTGTGTGGGAGAAATGCTTGTGATACTTCCCAAATTAAAATCCCGAATGGTTATATCAGAGAAATGATGTGGCTTGGTTCGTGGTCAATTGTGAGAGATATAACTTTAGACGAATACAAAAGTCTTAAAAGAGCTAGATTTCTTAGGGATTTAGGTGAAGAATAATGTACCAAACTGTAACAGTAAAAATCAAGCTACTTCCTACAAAAGAACAAGCTTCCATCTTAAATGCTATGGGAAAAGAATATATCTCTACAATTAACGCACTTGTATCTGAAATGGTTGCGGAAAAGAAAACGATAAAGAAGACGACAAAAAATGTTCCTGCAAACCTTCCAAGTGCAGTAAAAAATCAAGCTATCAAAGACGCTAAGAGTGTGTTTCAAAAAGTAAAGAAGGCAAAATACAAAATAATACCAGTATTAAAGAAACCTGTTTGTGTGTGGAACAATCAAAACTATTCGTTTGATTTCACCCATATCCGTCTACCTTTAATAATAGATGGAAAAGCAAAGAAAGTGCCTGTTCGTGCCTTATTGATTGATAAACACAACCGTAATTTTGATTTATTAAAACACAAATTAGGCACGCTTCGCATCACGAAAAAATCAAACAAATGGATTGCCCAAATTTCTGTAACCATTCCCACTACTGAAAAAACAGGAACAAAAATCATGGGTGTAGACTTAGGGTTGAAAGTTCCTGCTGTTGCAATGACTGATGATAATAAAGTACGTTTCTTTGGTAATGGCAGACAAAACAAATATATCAGACGTATGTTTAAATTTAAACGTAAGAAATTAGGTGAATCGAAGAAACTGAATGCGATTCGTAATCTTAATGATAAAGAACAGCGATATATGAAAGATCAAGACCATAAAGTTAGTCGTGCGATTGTAAATTTTGCTAAAGAAAATAACATTTCTGTCATTCGCTTAGAACAATTAGCGAATATTAGACAGACGGCAAGAACAAGCCGTAAAAACGAAAAGAATTTGCACACATGGTCATTTTATCGCCTATCTCAATTCATTGAATATAAGGCAAATTTAGAAGGTATTAAAGTTGAATATGTAAATCCTGCGTACACTTCCCAAACATGTCCTAATTGTTCTGAAAAAAATAAAGCACAAGACAGAAAATACAAATGTAAATGTGGGTTTGAAAAACATCGTGATTTAGTCGGTGCTATGAATATTCGATATGCACCTGTGATTGATGGTAATAGTCAATCAGCCTAAGATGCTGTATGCACTGTCTTAGGAGGGGCAATGAGATGCCCTCATCTTGAAGGCTGTTCAAAACAGAAATGGACTGCGAACGTTTAGTCATTCAAGAATCGCACCCGTTAATCCGTAAGGGTTAGGGCTTGCGACTTTAGTCGTGGGAGTCTCAAACATGAAGATTTAATAAATCATTGGAAAATTACTGAACCAAGCCGATCTGTTCCAGTAATAAATAAGGATAACATTCTATTAATCTCCGCAAAAAATGACCAGTATGTTCATATTCAAGATACAGTTTACTTATGGGAATCTTGGGGGAAACCGACAAGATATGTATACAATGGTGGACATGCAGGAACTGTCCTAAATCGTAATAAAATTGCTACTGATACTATCCAATTTATCCGAAAACGGATAGAAGGGTAATTTTACTATGATTGCCCTAGTATTTTTGTTGTGGATGATCGCTGCGATTCTGTTTTTCACTAATCCCCAAAATGAAGCCACTAGATGGGGAAGTGCAATAGCCCTATTTGGTGGGGGGGCTTAGGTGTAATGCTAGGAGATGGACCGAATCGTGACGAAATACAGACATCCTTATATAAATGAAAATATAAAAAATAGGCTTGAGGAGATTGCCCACAACCTATTTACAAAGTGGAACTGTACAATTATTGAAATGAACGGTGAAGAGGACCACATACATATCCTTTTTGATGCACCGCCACAAATTCACTTAGCTAATATCATTAATAGTTTTAAAACCGTTACTTCTCGCTATATACGAAAAGAGTTTCCTGAGGAATTGAAACCTTTTTACTGGAAGCCGTATTTTGGGAGTAGAAGCTACATGTTATTAACAACAAGAGGCGCACCAATTGAAGTTATACGTGCGTACATAGAGAATCAAGGGAAATAAATAAAAGAAGGCTAACCTCCACTAAATCGAAGATTTTGAAGAGGAATGCGCCTTCTTTTATTGTTCAAACTTTATTACAAAGCAACATCAAAAGTCTTTCGAGTTGTTTTTCATTGGGATAACATGTTGCTCCATTCTTTCATAAAGGCCCAATAATCGCTTAATGAAAGAAAGCTTTGGTGCTATCCAATACACAAATAAGGCTGAAATAATGCCTACAAGAGCTCCTGTAACAACATCGATAGGGTAGTGAACCCCTACCCAAATACGGGAGATGGCTACACAGAATGCAAGCATAAGCCATAACCATCCTTCCTTTTTGCGAATAAGCCAGATAGAAGCGCAAAGAGAGAAAAATAAAATCGTATGGTCACTTGGAAATGAGTTATCGATTTCATGCTCAACAAGTTGATTAACATTTGGAAGTACTGCAAATGGTTGCTGATGCGAATAAAATTGACCAACAATCTTCCCAATAATTTCAGCGACAATGAATGCTAGTCCACCTTGAATAATCATCATTCTATTTTTGTTGTTTCGGGTAAACCAATATATAAGAACACCCAAGACCAAAGCATATAACATATATTCGGCAACAAAAACCATCATTGGATTTAGAGACGGGTTTTGTTTCCCTAGATCATTAATCCATCGAAAAGCATCGATATTAAACTGCGAAAACGACATGTTTAAATTCCTCCAATCATTGAAATTTCAAATCTAAAAACACATCACACATATCCAGATATTCAATTGTTTATATTAGGGAAGGGAAAAACCTGAAACTCATATTTCCATTGTAGGAAAGCGATTTTAAATGCTTCTTAACCTTTTCTTAACAATTTCTTAACAATAACAAATAAACCTTACAACAATCACATTGTAAGGCTTTACATTCATATATTGGAGAATCTATCTCAACTTTTAGGTGAGTTGATAGAACTGATTTTTGAAAGGACTTCTCTTTAAAAATATGAGTAACGTTTAGGGATGAAATCGGGGAATCACGTTCAAATATATAGTTAGATCATCTATAATTGTAAACCAAACTTCACATGAAGTATTGGCTTATTTCATTGCTACTAAAGCAAGAAATACGCAAATGTAAACTGAGTAATAACATGTGCTAAAGCGTGTGCGATTATCGCATATTGCAATCCTAACTTTTGATACAACCAACCAAAAAGTATGCCAGGAACGCCATTAAGCAAGAAGCAACGTATCAAGATAAGGGCACTCAGACCACCAAAGGTCATAATCGTTGCTGGAATATGTCCTGCTGCAAACAAGAGTGATGATACAATGTTCGCAACTACAAATACCCATACTGGAATATTCTCTTTTGCTTTGCTACGAGCAAACAGCTTCCATAGAATAAAAGCAGTCAATGACATGAAAAATAATCGCATCATGATTTCTTCTACTACTCCGCCGTAAATAACCGATGCTGCCAGATGGAGCAGAGAGTAGTTATCCCTCGTATAAACTGCCGCAACTTCGGGAATCACTTTGGCAAAAGTGAAATAATCCAATACTAAAAATAGAGCAACTATCATGCTAATTAATAAAGTAATTAGAACACTTCTCTTTGTAAAAGTCAGCTTCTTCAGCAAGTTCACCTTATCGGCTAAAATATAACCGAAAAACCCCATAATGCCGGTATATAAAACGCCCGTCTGAATACCCGAAATTAGAATATATGTTTCTTTTGGCATCTGCGCTACTATCTGGTCACCCGTTTTCAGATTCAACATCATACATCCTATCAGCATTCCAGCAATAATACCGATTGGCAACACACAAAGTGAAAATTTTAATGCCCGTTTATATAGGTTTTTCACGCTCATTCACTCCTAATTTGAATTTTAAGGTGCCAATGATACTCTTATACCTCGGTAGTTCCGCCAAGGCAGCAAATGCAGGATTATCTACAATACTTTGCAGCATATTTGCTTTGATGGTATCTTCGTGACGGACAGTCTTCGATCCAAGCTGAAACTCCTCAAACCAGCCATCAATTGCATCAAAATAAGAATCACCATGTAAGTTATATAGGGAAAAATCTATTGTACAGACAGACGAATACTTTTGCAGCATATCGAGTGCCTTTTCATGATTTTTCTGCATGCAATATACCAGTGCTGCCGCATAGTATACCTTTATAATCATATTTGGATGCAGATTTTCTATTTCATAAGCATCTGCAAGAACAAAAGCGCGTTGTAAGATTTCCTCTGTTTTTTCTACATTTGAAGCATTCAGCATCAAATAAGGTGGTATTCCTTCGATCAGCAAGATTAAGTGCTGATACATACTAATTTGCATAACCTCATTAGCTTTTTTTACATTTCCCATCATTTGATACGCCTGTGCTATCATTTCATCGTCCGGGGACTTTGGGCGGATGGTTTCACCAAGTAAGTCCAGAATCTCCTGCGGTTTTTGTAACATAAGATAGCAAATGGCTTCCATCGATACCGCATCTTTAGCGAGCGAAACATCTTCACTTTCTGTTCTCACCCGGACGCACAAGTTGACAGCTTCCTCAAGAGTTTCTATTTGTTTTTCCGATTCTGACGCTAACATATGGTGGTTAGTGAATAGTACCGCCATCTGAAGCAGTAGGGGAAAACAAGAGTAATATTTTTTGATGATAGTCCTGCTCTCTACAATCACTTCATCAAAAGGCTTTTCAGCAAAGTTAGATGCGAGCCTGTGATACAGCTTTTTAATATCATCCTGCGTCATTTGGGGCGCATATCCTATTAGTTCGTCTATACTGATATTAAAATAAGTTGCTAACTGAGGAAGAAAGGTAATATCGGGATAACTTTGGCTTGTTTCCCATTTTGAAACTGATGCTTTTGTAACACCAATATAGGTCGCTAGTTCATCCTGCGTAATACCTTTTTCTCTACGTTTTGCAATAAGTGTTTTAGCAATATTGATTTCTTTCATTTCATCACCTCAGTTATAATTATACGGGTTATGGCTGCACAAACCATGGATTTACAGTTGACTTTTGTTGATGAAATCAACCAGAGGGAAACTCGAAATTAAATTGCAAAACAAAAGATCTTATAGCGGTATCCTGGTAGTTTACAACTCCATCTTGAAACGACAACGCTTCTTTAACGTTTCAAAAATAAACATCTAAAAAATTTTCAAAAAACCTGTTAAACCCTTGATATAAAAGGATTTTTACTCAAAACTAGATTTCAAAGTAAAAAGTCTTATAGCGGTATCCCGGTAGAAACTTTTTAACAAAAACGCCTCAATTCCTTATATATAAAGGGATTGAGGCGTTTTCTTAATAAATCTTCATTTCACAAAACATGAAACGTTATAGCGGTATCGTGGTCATAAAAAAATTTTTTACCACTCTTTGAATCCCTTGGGGGACAAGGGATTCAGGACCGTTTCATCGTTTCATATTTCTTCTTAAAGGGCCGCCATTCAGCAAAATTCGATTTGATATAATCAAAAATGATATTTTGTATCCTATTTTGGTAAACATTACATTGAGTGAATGGAGGTGAAAAAGATGGCGAAACCATTTGTTATTAAAAACAAACGTAGCTTAAATGGAGAACCGACTACTGCAGTACTAGTTACAATTAAATCTTGGCAAAAACTCGTTGAGGCTATGGAAGATAAGTACTATAGCTATAAAGATTCATATTTAGAAGATACTTTAAAGTCTATGTCATACGAGGAACGACTTGCAGATGAGGAGCAGTTTGTTGAAAAAAACCAGCCATCTTTTTCACTTCAAATGAAACAAGCCTTTTCTAAAGTAAATGGGCGAAAACATATGGATAATTAGTGTTACCGTAAGTCAATGTTATTGTTAGTTTGGATTCGACTTTTGTATAGTTGACGAAATTTGATGAAAGAGATAATTCTCCAAGGTAAGATATATCCCAGCGCTAAAGTCATAAATAGTGCTGCTTCTGTTTCTGGACCTAGCCACTTTAAATAATCACGAAGTAAAAACCGGGTAATAAGTACGATGAGAAAGGTAATGATAAAGCCCTTGTTTCTTACAGCATAAATATGCTGATCGAATCGGAGTTCATAATGAGTGGTCCAAATAAGTGGAATTGACAAAAGGAATCCAAAGATAGCTGCACAAATCCATTCCCAGCCAGCGGCATGTGCTCTTGGATTTAAGATGATGGGAATGCAGGGTAATAACAAAAATAGTATGGGTAAGAGAATGCGGGTTCCGTTTCCTTTAATAGGGCGATACATGGCCAAAGTTCTACGCCATACGACCAACGCAGCAATTATGATTACAATAGAGTAAAACGAAGAGGACTCCATAATTTCACCTCTACATATAGAATATTTCAATTATATGAGAAGTATAGATAATTGGATTGTAGTATTCGTCTTGGTTAAAAAAATGTAACAATTCTTTGTGGCGATTATATATAGTTAGTTACCGTAACATACTATTGTACAATGTAAACAGAGTGGCTAATCCCTTACTCATCAAGGATAACGCCTGTGGTGATTTGCAACATGCATTTATTTGTAAAATGAAACCGCCAGTAGAACAAAAATATAATAACTCTTCTCTGACTAAACAACACACAAAGTTGTATGGCCGAAGTTGGGAAGAGTTGCAAAGACAGCATGTATAGTTATATGACGAGAGTGAAATTAAATTTAAAGTATAACATTCCGTATTCTAGGATAGGTTTTTTTCATATTTATTTTAAATTCAGTTTCTCAATAAACGAGGTAGCTACAAGGACAAACTCCATTCATTGGCTTGATTTCATAGCGCAACTAAAAATGATATGATTGTATTGTCAATATTATCTAATTATTAAAATACAATATGGGAAAACAGCAAAGGGGAGAAGAACTCATGGGCTTTTTTAGTAGATTTTTCACAAAAGTGGAACAAGTAAACAATAAAGAGGCAACCCTCAATGAATTAAATGAAGAATTATATGTTGAATCTCCAATAGAAGAAGCAAATAGCTATTGGGTATCAATGGCACAAAATTTAATTGTCAATACTGTAAAAGCCGCTGACAATAATGTGGAACGTGCTTTTATATTGCTTAATTTGAAAAAAGGTGAGGCTTCTTTTGATATTTTTTATCAAATTAACGGGCAATTGTATTTTTGGAATCAGCTAGAAGATCAGACGATTAAAGAAAGAATTAAGAATGAGTTGTTACCTCAAGCTTCAGAAGTTTCAGATGCAGTAAACCAGCAATTTTATGAAGCGGACCATCCTACAATCTCGTTTGCAGAATTGCAATTTGAATGGGAAACAAAGGCCTGGTTTTCACATATCATCTGGGAAGGCGACCCTGCCTCTCAATTACCAAAAACTCAAATATTAAACGAATGGTTCAGCCTAATCAAAAAGGAAACTCAGAATAAACCACTTGATAGTGATACAAAATTTTCTTGGTATCCATCAATCTCTTAAAAATGAATCAAGTCTATCAAAGAATCAAAAAGAAATTATAGATTAAATCATGAGGAAAATTCAAAAACATGGTCAATATGCTCATAATTTAACGAAATATTTACAACGTGTGGAAATACTAGAAACTCCATAAAAACTTCATTTTGTACAAAACAAAACCCTAGTTTCCTAGGGTAATGGGTATAACAACCCGATTTAATCGAGCTTCTATATTATAAGGTGTAATCGCAACGGTTACTAATAGTAAATATAACCAAAAAGAGCAGTTAGCTTTTGCTAGCTGCTCAAGGCTCTCCAGGGGGACGGAGAAATTATTATGGTATCTGTATTATTGACTGAATATTTAAATTTATTCAATCGATAATATTATTTATTATGTAAGTAATAAGATACAATTCCTATAAGAACTAAAGACTCACATACAATCGCAAATATATTTTTTCGCGGTTTTCGCAAATCACTTATCAATGATAATACTGCACCGATCCCTATAATAATCAAAAAAATAAGACTGTATATATCAAGCATTTTCTTCACTCCTGATGTTTGAATAATTCAATTATATAATAATTACCGTTTTGTGAGAAATGTTGTTTAACTTATTCCAAGTCACAAACTAATTCCGTAATAAAATCTAATATAAATATATATCTTATATATATTTAAAATATAAAGATAAAACTTATATAGGACGAGTAAATAGGGGAAAGCTCTTACTGTAACAAGGACTTTGAACATACTATAGCGTAAAAAATCAGAAATAGTAGTATTTAACAACGGAAAAGTAAGCATAATATTGATATAAAAACTACAAATAATCATAAACAAAATCATATATTTCTACATAAAAAATGAAACAAATTTATACATTGTTAAGCATATTTATTCAAGTGCTTGATTGCGTAATAATCCACTTTATTTCCACAATTTTATTTTATTTACCCACAAATTATTCACATTAGGTGCTAAGTCATTAACATAATCCAGATTTATCACATAACTCACACAAATATTGATGATTTTTGATAGGTAAGTTACTAGAATACCTTTATATCAGTAATTATAGTATTATGTTTTTCACATTCGACTATATTTATCTACTTACACACAAAATTTAACTTTTTTCTTGTGATTATTTGTAGGTATTTGAGTGCGCTAAGGCAGTTCATAACGTGTTTATATGAAAGTATGTGTGGAAATTTAGTTAGTTACAGTACAGTTCTTGTATAGGAGTGCATAAAAAAAGACTCTATTATTAATAGAATCGAGGAAAGTTGGTTGTTATAAGGAATTAGTGCAAGGCTTTCAAATAACAGGATCAACACGAATAGCCCTCTACTTTTAATTTTTTCAAAAATAGAGAGCAGGGTATTGTTAATTGGTTTCGATTACTTCAAGTACTTGTTCAGCTGTTGTTACTTGAATACCAGCACGTATTAACTTTTCAAAGGCACGCATAAATGGAATCAAATTGAAGTCATCTGGTACTTCAATAACACGAAGCGTTTCTTTAGGTAATCTATCTATCTTTTCAATGAACAATTCGCGAACATCACTAGGAATAAAGCGCTCTTTATGTCCTCTTGTTTTTAAAAGCTCACGTATTTCAATTTCTAAAGCCATATAAGCATTTAGATTTGTACCTTGTTCATAGGCGTACTTTCTAAACAACGTTTCTTCTTGATACTTTAGATAGTTGCGGTGATAGGATTCCTCTGTAACAGGTACAGCAAATTTGTATTTTAGTAACTCATATGTTTTACGGAACAATTTCTTGATGTTTCGGAGAGAGTACATAGAGAAATGCAATCCGAAATCAAATACAGCTTGTTCTTTTTGCTCTTTTGGTACATGTTGTGTAATAAGAGGATAGATACCTTCCTTAGCTGCCGTATCAAGAATTTGATATTGTGACGTTTGATTTAATAGTTTCTTCAGTGTATATACTAACTTACTTGGATATTCCTCATTACGATCTATCATGTCACGCAAGCTTTGAATTACACTGCGAATTTGTCGATGGCATGTATATTTAAGTACATGAATAAATTTATTCATGTCTTTTGTAAATTCACCAATATTCATATCTTGAAGCACAGATTCGATAAAACGAGCTTTACGAGCATAAGTAACCTTTGGCGTGAATGGATCACGATATTGTACTTCTCCTGCTTCTTTTGTACATAAGAAATCCGTATGTAAGGAGAGATATAAAGTCGTATATCTTTTTTTATTATTAACCCCTTTTTGTAATTTGCAAATTTTGAATAGGGGAGTTCCTGTACATGGTAGTGCAGTTGTTAATTCTGTCATAACCGCACGGATTTGATGCGGGTATTTCTTATGTAAAAAGCGGTACATCCCACCAAAATGAGTTTTATTTCCTCTTTCATCCTGTTTGTCCAAGGAACGTTTTAGTGTAGTTTCTCTGTGCTGTTGCATCGCAATGTCCAAGAATAGTTTCTTAGCTGCAACTGACAGCTCAAAGAAAGCCTTTGTAAATACCACTGGGCTAATATAAACATAAGGGTTTGCCTTTTCAGTTTCTTCATTCATAAAATGAGTTAGCTTAATGGTATAGCGGCCATCTAATTCCTTTTCAATCGTGACAATGTTATGTAGACTTAGTTTTTTTAATGCAATATAGAATTGAGAATGCTGTATGTAAGCAAACTCTTCTTTATATTGCTTGTAATCTTCCCACATCATATGTACTGTTACATTTGGAATGACCCCATTTGTGTAACATTTCTTGTGTAGGTATAAGAAGACTTCTAGATCTGCGTTTGTAATACCATATAATTTATGTTTCCTTCCTATTGTTTCAGAAACAGCAGACAGGGTACGACGTGAAAAAGATGGTTTCGCTTGTTCTACAAAGCTATCTACATCTGCAACACGTTCTTCATATGTCATATGATCTAGAATATCTTCAAGGTATGTATCTTTATAGCTGTAGTATTTCTCTTCGAACGTTTCAACAAGTTTTTGCCAAGACTTCAGTGTTACTAATACTGCATTTGTAGATTGTCCATTTAGACCACGTTGGTTATGAATAATAAATGATTTCCCCATCTTTTTCACCTCCTACCTGTAAACTCAGAAATATATGTCAGGAAACTATAAAATATACCAATTCTGATTATAGCAAATCGAAAATTGTCAAAAGGTGCTCCTTTAAGGGGAATTTTGAGAAGATGAAACACGACATAAAGCCAGTTGTGACAAGGGATACAGGATTTTCTTTATTTTTTTTTGTGTCAAGGATATGGTAAAAAACGTTTCATGTTTTGGATATGTCAAATTATTAGTGAAACAGTAGGGAAATGTTGATATACAAGGGATAAA
The DNA here is from genome assembly GCF_017498755.1 of Bacillus sp. XF8. Taxonomy (NCBI): domain Bacteria; kingdom Bacillati; phylum Bacillota; class Bacilli; order Caryophanales; family Bacillaceae; genus Bacillus; species Bacillus sp. XF8. Next base: position 38,957 of record NZ_JAGDQK010000047.1, read on the forward strand.
TGAATATGTTTCATGTTTTTACGTCAAGGATATGGCAAAAATGTTTCATGTTCATATATAAGTCATTTATTATAGAAACATCCATTGAATGTAGTGGTATGAAGGGTTATAAGAGAATTGAAAAGGATATTAGGTCGAGGATATGGCAAAAAACGTTTCATGTTTTAAAATTTACAAGGTCAAGGATATGGCAAAAGTGTTTCATATTTTATATGTAGTAGAAAAAAGAAAGAAACACTCATAATCCCTTGATACATAAGGGTTTATGAGTGTTTCTTATATTTGATAAGGTCAAGGATATGGCAAAAATGTTTCAGGATGATTTAGGATCTGTTTTGTAGGCAGAAGGGAAAACGGTTGATATATATGAGTTTATGGGATGTTAAAAAAATTTTTGAAAATATATAATCGAAGTAAGAAAAATTAACTAATGTTTCATCTTTTGAATTTTAGGTCAAGGATATGACAAAAATGTTTCAATTGTTTGTTTCAAATAGATATGAATGAATCTAGCTCATTATATACGTGTTATTCATGTAAAATAAAAGCTTGTATAAGGGTATGGTAGAGAAAGTGATAAGGGAAAAAGTGTGTTTCATATTTATAAATAAGGTTAGCAATATGTCCAAAAGTGTTTCAGTTATTAATTCGTTAGATTAATTGATGGTATATTGGTTGGTAATGTATAATAAATGTTATTTCACTTGTACAAACAAGACAAAAGTGTTTCATTATTTTTTTGAACATAACAGAATCGGAAAATAAGAATGATTTATATATAATTCGCTAAATATTGAGTTGTTTGAAAGGAATGTACGAAAGGAAGGAGTGACAACGTGGAGAAATTAGCGCAATTGTTTACTGATGCTTTGTTAATATCTGAACCTTTATATGGAAATAACGAAGTTATTTGGAAGAAATGGACTTCTTTTAGTGCAGATGTCGAAAAAGATAGTAGTAAGGTTATAACTTCACAATATATTTCCCCATCTTTTTCAGCATTAGTATCATGGCTTAGTAAAAAGAATGTAGAAGGAATAACCTCATTACAAATTGCTATTAAATTGAATCAGTATAAGAATGAAATCCATTCAGAAATTGAACATCTTTTAACAGAAGAGTTTAAAAATGATAATAAGCCAAAATTAAGTGATGAAATAGTAATTCAGGCAGAAGAAAACAAAGATGAAACAGATGATAAAGATTATTTTGAGGTCAATAATTCCGCGGTTTATTTTAAATTACGTGATGGGATCTCCAAGAATCATTTTGAAGAGGATTCCAATATGGGTGTTAAGTCTTATCCGATTGAAACGAAAGAAAGTAATGCGATAGCTCAGCTTTCTTCGCATCGGGATGAGGATTTGAAGCTTATTAAAGATGATGAAGCGTCCCGTTGGAACACTTTAGTTAATGATGTAATGAGTAATATGGATGATCTTACAGCGGATGTATTGGATTCAATTACTATACAATGGTTAGCTCAAGCTCAGTCACCGGATGAGTTCATCGAATTTTCATATGAGCAAGTATTAGATATGTGTAATGTACCTAAAAAGAAAGTAAGTAAGGGAGAATATTATAGACCTGAAGATAAAATTAAGGTTGCTAAGAGGATTGCTGCTTTAGCGAGTATTTTTATATATCTAAATGATGATAATGAAGTAGTAGTTTTAAATGATGAGAATGAGAATGATGAGGAATATAAAGTAAAAAGGGAAGTAATTAAAAGGTTATTTGTTCTAGACTCAGTCGTGTTATGGAGACATAATACAACGAATGAGTATATGGGTATTGAATCCTGCAGAATTAAACCGGGAAGCTTCTTGTCAAGTTATTTATATGGTTCAAATAATACTACAGCCTTATTATCTAAAAAGGCACTTGAATATAATAGTTACCGACATAAATATCATAAACGCTTAATTCGCTATTTAACATGGCAATGGAGAATTAGACAAATATATTCTACTTTAAAGCGCCCATACTCAATTGGAGGCGACAAAGGATTATTAGCTGTCATGGCAATTCCACTTACATGGAAACCAAGTCGTATTCGAGAACACTTAGAGAATGTTCTTACTGACTTAGAGAGAGAGAATGTGATTTCTAAGTGGGAGTATTCGAGTAAATTAGATGAAGAACGTTTAAATAAGAAAAATTGGTTCAAGGATTATTGGATCAATTTAAATATTACTATTCTTCCACCAGAAGAATTAATTAAGTCTATGTACAATTTACCAAAGAAAAAAACATTAGAAATAGAGAATAATAATGAAACAACTATAGAATATAGTGAAAAGACTAAAGATATTATTGATGTGCCACAAATAATAGTTAGTAAAGAACCTGACATCTTTGATGAAGAAGTTGTTCGAGAAAAAATACTAGAGCGACACAATGTTGATAATATAAGTATACGGGAGCTTGCAAAAGAAATAAAAATATCGGCACCTACGCTATCCAGATTTTGCAATAGACAAACCAAGCGTTTATCAGCTAATGCAGTTGAAAAAATGTCCAAGTGGTATGAGAGACAAATGATACTAGAAAAAATGTAATGGTAAAATATATATTCATAGAAATGTGAGAGAGCCTATTTTATGGTAGATATAAAATAGGCTCTTTAATTTTAAATGTGCTTCGTTTATCGATTAACCTTTTCTTTAACTAACACGCGGGTGTATTAGCTGAAAAAGGAATACAAAAGCAATCAATCTTTTTAATCGGTTACAATGGTTATTAGTATTAATTCGATCAATTTTTATTGAAAATCAACAGTTTGATTATTAATATTTTTTGAAGTGTTGTCTTTTTTTAAATGCAATTACATGTTGTAGAGTTTTTAGGTTCCCATTTACCAAGTTGTTCTAAAAACATAATGGGAACTTTTATATTTTTTCCATTCCTACATAGGGTACAATAACAGTTATTATCTAAAGATAAATAAGAGTTCCCAGGTCTTTTTTTATATTTCCCATCACTTCTAACCCACTTAATATCCACGAATTCACCAGCTTCTGTATGGTATTTTTTATAAACATTCTTGTTAGATTCAGATCCGTGGTGTGGAGCTGTAATTAGCATTCTATCACTCCAATGTATGGTTTGGTTAAATGAAAAATCTGAGTCAGCTGAAAATAATACTGCTGGTATATTATTTGTACATGGAGAAATAAAAACTAAACTTTCTTTATTTGCTTTTGTAAGTTTTATATACTCCAGAACGGAGGGTCTGTAGGGTGGTATAGATAAAATTTCTCTTGAATTAATAGGTTCTAATATACCTGGATTTCCACCATTACAATAGTTTTCATTAAATTCAAACCATCTAATTTTTACTCCCTTATAATATGCTGCAATTGCAATGTTCCTAATTCTTTTGGCAGAAGTTATTGCATCAAGAAACATTTTCATTTTATTTTTACTTAAAGGACGCATAAAATGTATTAGACCGTCAAAAAAATCTGTCCACAGCATGGGGTCATACTTTAATGTTGCTTGCTCAATAGCATCATAAATACATTTGAATGAATTATTAAGGGTGTAATCTGCTTCAGTGCCTTGAGTAGTATCATCATTTTGTATTTGTGGAATATCACTTACTGTATCTGTTGTTTCTAGGGAAGCAATATTTTCATATAATTTATAAACGAATGATTCAGGATGTAACAATAAATCTGTTAATCTTGTAGTCCAAGATCCAGGTAACCAAACTTCTTTACAAGTTAAGGAGCTTCTCAAAAACCCTAAGATTCCTTGTGCATGATCGGCATCATTATGAGTACAAACTAATATATCTACATGTTCACTGTTAACTACCTTTCTAAAATGCTTTGGAAAGTGGATTTCAGATCTTCCACCATCGACTAAAATGGATGTATTATTTTTTTCTAAATAAAAAGAGTCACCTTGGCCAACATCTATTGCTATAAACCTTGATTTCTGTTTTCTATTCATATAACTTTGATTCTTCATAAATGCTCTCCGTTTTTAAAAGTTTAAATTGACAATTGTTATAAAAAGTATTCATGTTTAAATTCTTAATCATTATTTTAACTTCATTTCTAAAGTGTATTTAATAAAGACAGGTAATGATAAAAGCTTGAAATTACAAATTTATCTAATAATATTGTAATATACAAAAATAAAGGTATTTTTCAATCAATACAATCATACAAAAAAGGAGAACGGCTTGCTACTAACATGCGCTCTTGTTAAGCGAACTGCTACCATCAGGTGGCAGCTATCGATTTTTAAGAAAGTCACTTTTTCTTAGTTTACGCTGGGTGCATCTGTTACTTTTGAATAAAGTTTGATTAAAAGTATCTTATAAACACGTATTTTATAGCACATTAAAAGGATTCATTTTGAGTAAAGTTTAATCAAAATGAATCCTTTTCTTTTTAAATGAACTTTCAGTTTAATAAAAAAGTATGATCAAAACTCATTTAGAAACTTTTAATTGAAGAGTTAAAGCATCGCATCTTTTTTATAAACGTCTCGTCTTTCTTACAAACATTGTGACCCTATTTTAAATCCATACAAAAAATCTCTCAAGCTTGGATATACTAATGCTATTAATTTAGAAAAGATGTGTGATCAAAGCACAGATTTTCACCTTTAAAACCTCTCGCGACTGAAGTCGTGAGATTCCTGCGAACACCAGTAAACCGAATCGGATTCATCTAATAATTGAAATCATGAGTGTTCTCAGCTCATTCATAAAGTTTGTTCAAATTACAAAAAAGGCTTCTTTGTTAATTTCGTTTAGAAATAAACGTTTTTTGTGCGGGCAATAGAACAATTTTGCTTGAGCCATTTTATTTTTTTAATAAACAAGATAAAAATAGCTTTGCCGGAAGCTACGGTAAAAAATAAAAATTTTATCTAGTTTACTTTGCTGTATATTAAATGTAAACGATTTCTTTTTTACTGAAGATACTTAGAATGGAACCTTGATGGATTTATAAAACTGAAGGAGGAATCATAAGTGGTTGAAAAAATCTTTACAATATTAGATGATGGGGGACTTCATGCGCGTCCTTCAACAACATTAGTTAATGCAGTTAGCTCGTTTAAATCAGAAGTGATGCTTGAGTATAAAGAAAAACAAGTGAATTTAAAATCTATTATGGGTGTTATGGCACTTGGTGTTCCAAAAGGCGCACAAATTAAAGTGATTGCAAAAGGTGAAGATGAAGAACAAGTACTTCAAAGTGTAAGTCAAGTAATGCTAGCACAGGGTATTGGCGCACGATAATAAGCACAGTTTGGAATGGTATGTGTAATAGAAGGAATTACCATTGCGAAAACGTATCATCTAGAAACTCCTGATTCAATAACATAGGACGGTATATCCTTTATAAAACATAAGTATTGAAATAACAACAAGATTTCCAATAGACTTAAACTCTTGGGAATCTTGTTGTTTACTAGTAAGGGCAATGTAGTGCTATGTTATTATATTTAGATAATAATATGTACCGTAAGATAGTTGAAATTTTAAAATGAACACATATAATCTAAAGTGTCAGTTATTAAGAGAAAGCAAAAATATCCTGTAAAGTAATGCATATAACATAGAAGGATATAAGAGACAGGTGAAATTCATGAATACAAGACAAAAAGAAATTTTGTTTCTGTTATTATCTGAACCTAATGACTATTTATTAGTACAAGACCTCGCGGATCAAGTAAATTGCTCAGAAAAAACGATTCGTAATGATTTTAAAGCAATTGAGAATCACCTTGCGAATTATTCGAGTGCACTTCTTGTTAGGAAACCGGGATTAGGTGTGTACTTAGAGATTGAAGAATATGAAAAGGTAGACTTGTTTAATAAGCTTTATCGTATAAATAATCGTACAAAGTATGAATCAGATGAAGAAAGAATCCTGCAAATTGCTTATAACTTGTTAATGAATGTAAAGGCAGTTACTGCACAGGATATGGCTTCTCAGCATTTTGTAAATCGGACTACTATAAAGAAAGATTTAGATAGAATTGAAAAGTGGTTACATCATTTTGATTTAACTGTCGTTTCAAAACAGCGAGTAGGATTAATTATTGAGGGAAATGAAAAAAACAAAAGGAAAGCGTTGGCTAGATTATCAGATTTAATTCGTAATTCAGAGCTAACGAATCAATTTATTAAGGCACAATTTTTATATCATGAAGTTGAATTTGTTACAAATGAATTGAAAGCGCTACAAAAACGAAATGCATTATTTTTTACAGATGATGCATTTGAAGGTTTATTAGTACATACGTTGCTTATGGTACGGAGAATGAAGCTTAAGCAATCTATTTTAACTTCCGAAAAGGAAATTAAAATAATGCAAGAAACAAAAGAATATAAATGGACGTTGGAGTTTTTAAAACGATTAGAGTGTGTTTTCGCCGTTCATGGTCTGACCCCATTTGGTGAGACAAAGAAAAAACACCTAGACAACATGTTTCCTATAAGCTATAGGTGACATATTATCTAATTTTCTCTGAATCCGTTCATTATTATAGTAGTGGATGTATTCATCCACAGTTTGTATTATACTAGCATTATTCGATTGTTTTATATTTTGCGCATAGAATCCTTCGGATTTCAAATGAGAATGAAAGGATTCTATGAGGGCATTATCATGACAGTTTCCTGTACGAGACATGCTTGTGATAATGCCTTTTTCTTTGGCATATGTTTGAAATTGTTTTGATGTATACACTTTTCCTTGATCCGAATGTAAAATCGTATCAATCACATTTCGCTTTCTTAAAGCCTCTTTTAGAGTATCTAATACAAGAGAAACATCCTGTGTCTCATCTATTTTATAACTTACAATTTCATTGTTAAACCCATCTATAATAGATGAAAAATAAAGAGTCTTGTTGCCGAACATCAAATACGTGATATCAGTGAACCATTTTTCATTAGGCTTGGTAGCTTTAAATCTCCTTTGTATTCTATTTTTAGCTACCACTGGTTCATGACCGAGCACAAATATCTTTTTCTTTTTTCTAACCCGAGATAATACGTTGTATTTTCTCATGATACGTAATACTTTTTTATGATTCATTACGATGTTAAATTGATCACGTAGACAAGCTGTAACCCGACGATAGCCATACCGATATTTATGATGTTGACATATTTCTATTACGATTTTTTCTTCATGATTAGTTACTGTTTTCTCCTGCTTTTTCCAACGATAATAAGTAGCACGTGAAATATTAAATATGGAACACAGTTCTGTAATTGTAAAAATTGATTGCCATTCCTTTATCATTTTCATTATTTCTTCTTTTCCTCCCACCTCCTTAAGATTTCTTGGCACTTTTCCAGCAATGTAATCTTTGCCTTTAAATAACGTATTTCTAATTCTTTTTGTTTAAGTTCTGTTAACTTTTTTAAGCCTTTTCCATGTGCAGATTGTCTTCCAATAGATTGTTCAAACCGATAGGTTTCACCTTCACGATACCATTTCATCCAAGTTTTAATTTGAGCCACATGTTTAATTCCTAAGGCATCCATAATTTCTTTATTTTTGAATCCTTGGTGTTTCATTTCAACTACTTTCCACTTTATTTCGGCGGGATAATGCGTCTTTTTCCCCATACGAAAAACACCTCCATTAAAATCATAACTGATACTTACGATTTAGAGAGGTGTTTTTTATCGTCTCATTCTCAGGGTTCACTCCAAATAGGAAAGGATGGCGTTTTCTTACACTTTGGGGTAGAGAAAATTCTTAAGTTGATGGGCATGTATGGTGAGGCCTAATAGGTTCCTTTTTTTAATACAAAAATTTCAAATGTATAGAGTTATGCTTCGAATCGTTTCCGTTTTCATAAA
>NZ_JAGDQK010000048.1:0-43659 GCF_017498755.1 Bacillus sp. XF8
TGAAAGTCCAGCAAAAATACGTTGGTTATCCTTTTTAACGTCATGGACCTCACCAGCAATTTTTAATGCCTGCTGCCTTAAACCCTCAAACTGAAAGCTCATCTGTTTATGCTCTAAAGAGTCTAAGGTTTTATATAAATCATAGGATTTTTTTGTTATATTTTCAGCATCTTGCAACGTTTTTTTTAAATGAACAGCATCTTCATATAAATTAGAGATAAGCATAAGCATGTGTTCATTTTGTTTTTTTATGTGTCTCTCCCTTGACTGCGCTTCATACAGTTTCATCATATTGAAAAAACTTAGAACGATAAAACTATGGGAAAATGCGATAACGATTATCTCATTTATTGCCTCTGGTGTGATAGTTGTTTTTAATACGAAATATTGAATCATTAATTCCACACAGTCTGATAATATTTCAATAATGCAACCGACAAACCCAATCATCAGTGGTTGATGATGAAAACGTTCGACTTTCGCTAAGTAAAACAGACAAGAATAAGTAAAATAAAAGAAAAAACTAGGATAGTGGATATGGAAAGCAGCTATCCAATCCATATTTTCATTTGTGATGACGTCCATTAAGATACGAAATGCTACAACCACTATTGCTGTTAAAAAACCCGGCAAAAATGCTGGTATTCGTCGAAATAATAACAAAAAAAAGAAAAATGTTGGTGCACCAAAGCTCATTCTAAATGTTTCATTTAAGGGAAATGACTTTATTTCACCTACTAAGGGTACTGTAAATATCATCAAAACCAGAATATAGATGTCTTTTCTTACTAAATTACTAAGATTCAAAATAATCACTTCTCACTTTCGCCTAACAGTCAGTATACAAATCTATTAACATTAATACAACACTTACTCTATTTTTTACAAAAAACGATAAATAAGATATAAACGAAAGCATTAAACATTGTGAGTATTCTTTACATTCTTCTACTTTAGGAAGATACTTTGTAACCCAAAAATGTTCAGACACATTATACGGTCTGAACATTTTTGTATTCGCTCTGACACAAAAACATCTATGATCCTTTTTAGAATATACTTAAATCCCATTCTTTTGCAATATGTTCTAATAACATAACCCCTGGTAAACTATTCCCATATTCATCAATGGCTGGTCCATAAATACCAATACCACATCCATCTTGAAACGGTAGATCCCCCCTGGATTTTGAGGGGACAAGTGCCATAATCCCTCCGGACACCCCACTTTTAGCTGGCAACCCAATGAAAGCAGCAAATTTGCCAGAAGCATTGTACATTCCACAAGTAAGCATTAAGGCTTTTGTTAATCTAGCGACCTCTTTAGGGAGAACTTGTTCTTTACGAATAGGATGATATCCATCATGTGCTAGTATAAGCCCTATTAAGGCAATATCCTCTGTATTTATTTCTATCGAACATTGTTTTAAGTAAACTTCTAGTGCCTCCTCCACATCTGATTCTAAAAAACCATTCTCCTTTAAATAGTATGCTAAAGCTCTATTGCGATGAGCTGTTTGCCATTCTGATTGAAACACTTTTTCATTAATGGCGGGACGCTTCTCTATCATTTTTTCGATTAATGCGTATAGAGATTCTAATTTTTCTTGCACCGATGTTCCTGGCAGAAGCGAAGCTACCGTAATCGCTCCAGCATTAATCATAGGATTAAAAGGTTTTCCTGGTTTATGCATCTCTAAACGAATAATCGAATTGAAGGCATCTCCAGTTGGTTCTACATCAACTCGCTCTAATACATAAGAAATACCGCGGCTTAAACAAGCGGCTATAAAGCCGATTACTTTTGATATACTTTGTAAGGTAAAAGGTACCTCCCAATCCCCTGACTTTATCATTGTTCCATCTGGCTCTACTATACAAATACCTAATTGCGATAAATTTATCTTCCCCAAAGCGGGAATATAACTGGCGCTTTGTCCCTTAGCAGCATAGGATCGATAATGAGCTACCCATTGATCTAAGTAAGCTTTTTCTTGACTCTCAACTTGAACGCTAGACTCCTTTATCATTTAACCATATTCCTCCGTACTATTAACTTTGTATAGAATTATTTTTTCTTTATTATAATCAATAATATTTGCACTAGAACCAAGAAAGATATTCAGACATATTACAGTCTGAATATCTTTCTTGTTACATACTTTTCTTTTTTGAAGTGTCCTGATAATGCTCCCAACATTCAATGTTTTCAAGCCCTTTAATGCTTTCTTTATAAAAAATAGGATCTTTACCAGCTTTTTTCTGTTTCATGTAATCCTGCAACGCAGCAAAGGCTATTTTTGATAGTAATGTAATAGCAATTAAATTTATAATAACCATAAAGCCCATAAATAAATCCGCTAAATCCCATACAAGTTGGATCTTTGCAACCGAACCGAATACGATCATGGCTAACACACTTATTCGGTATACCATCAACCATACTTTACTTTTATGTAAGAATCGAATATTTGTTTCTCCGTAATAATAGTTCCCAATTAACGCACCGAATCCAAATAGGAAAACAAAGATAGCAAGACAGCCCGATGCCCAAGAGCCGATATGTTCACTTAATGCTGCTTGTGTAAGTGCAATTCCATTTAGCTCTGGTTGTTTGTATGCATCAGAAAGTAAAATAATAAATGCTGTGCTTGTACAAATAATCAGTGTATCCGTTAATACACCAAATGCTTGTATAAGTCCTTGTTTCACCGGATGGCTTGTTGTTGCCGTTGCAGCAACGTTTGGCGCACTTCCCATACCAGCCTCATTTGAGAATAAACCACGTTTAACTCCATTCATGAGTGCTGCGCCAATTGAACCGCCTGCTATTTGTTTAAAGCCAAATGCGTTTTGAACAATAAGAGAAAGAACTTCCGGCATTTTTGTTATGTTCGTAACTACAACAAATAATGCAACTCCAATGTATAAGACTGCTAGAAACATCACCTTGTATTCAGCCATTTTTGCAATACGCTGCACACCGCCAAAGATAATCACTGCGAAAGCAATTGCCATGATAATCCCTACAGTTAAACGATCTGTACCGAAAGAGTTCTCAAAAGCAATTGTAACGGTATTTGATTGTACAGAATTGAATACAAGACCGAAAGTAATCGTAATTAAAATAGAGAATATTACTCCCATCCAACGTTTGTTTAGCCCTTTTTCCATATAATAGGATGGACCACCGCGGAAACCATCTTTATCTTTTACTTTATATATTTGTGCTAATGTACTTTCAACAAAGCTGGATGCTGAGCTAATAATAGAAATAATCCACATCCAAAATACCGCTCCAGGACCGCCTAGTGCAATTGCAATCGCAATTCCTGTGATATTTCCTGTTCCAACGCGTGCGGCCATACCAATACAGAACGCTTGAAACGGAGAAATTTGGTCTTTAGAACTATTCTTCCCTTCCATTAACACACGGACCATTTCTTTTAGCATTCGAAACTGTACAAATTTCGATTTAAATGTGAAATAAATTCCGCAAAAAACAAGCATAATAATTAGCAATTTAGACCATAAAAAAGCATTCGTTGATCCGACTAAATCCAACAAGAATTGTTCCATATCATCACCTCATATCAAAATTTCATATCCCCTAATCTATATAAAATCACCTTTATTTTCTGACATAACTAACCTCGTTTCATATACACATGCAACAAAGACAAAAATTTTCTATGAAAATGGTATTTCCTCGTTTATACGAATATTCATAATATGTAACTGTACAGCTGACATCTTGAAGGATCTGATGCTTGTATACTTGGATGCTCTAGCTCCTCCCGCAAAAAAATAGTTTTTATCCAGAAATGTGGCTGCACCATCATACTTGTTCCGTATACTGGATTTTTAAATTGGACTTATATAAATCCTTTTTGTCTCTTTTTATTATTTGCACAGGGATATAAACCGAATTATCAAAAAACAAAACGATTATAAGCACTTTAATATTTGTTTTAGAACATAGTCTCTTTAGTTTATAATTAACACTTCTTAGAAAAGCACTTGTCTGCCCTGGTATTCCCTTCTAAATCAACACATGATATCAGTAGATGTACTGCCCCTCACTTGTCTGCAAATTTTTGCTACAAAACCTTCATTTAAATACTTTGTTTATATAATATTATATTGCCAATTTTACAGTATTTCAGGAATCTTTAATTCTATTTTCCTCTATAGATAAAGAAAATCATTAATAGATTTCCTTAATATCAGATAAACATATAGAGAAGATCTTTTGCTGTTCATTTATTAAAAGAAGTGTTTGTTGGTGTAAATCAAGGTTGCAAACTCGCCCCTTACATGTTTTCAAAAATCCACTCTGATAGTAATCAATAGTGATTAAGTGATTTTTTGCTAATTTTCTTAAGAACATGAATTTATCTCCTTTCTCACTACTAATCTATATAAATAGCCTGTAAGTAAAAGAATCTAGGCTAAGTAAAAAATTCAAAAACCATACTTTGAAGCGCTTTCAACCCTAAACTAATAGAAACGTATTTTTAATTTATAACCAAAAGTACAGAATCTTACCAAAAAGTACAGTTTTTTATAAAATATTTTTTAAAATATTTAAAAATTCATTTTGGTGAAAAAACTTCAAGATAATCGTCGTGAATTTCTAAATCTTGGACATAATGAAGAAACAATTATTAACCGTTATACACTAAGCAAATACGGATAAGAAAAAAGCCGAATTTTACCTCATTAGGGGTACCACCCCATCGCTATCAAGCTAAGGTTTTATTACACCCCCAGAACGAAATTTTTAGGCTTTCTTGTAACGAAAAAGCGTATTTATCGTTTTTGGGGTGACCTGTTTTCTTAGGTTGATGACAATGGTCACTCCCCGAAATACTCGAAAAAAATGAACCATTCCACTTGAGCAAACTTGAAAATTACAAAAAAAGAGTTTAATAAAAATAAGTTTAAATAAACTATCAATTAACTTTTTAGTTGATTAATACATTGGAAAAGAAGGGATAATAATGATGTTTTTTATGTCAATTATTAATGTGGCTTTTATATGTTTTATTCATAATATAACGAAATAGATATTTGAATATGGAGTAAACCATCCAAATTCAAACAAGCGCATTTTAAACCTTTTACAATTCGTTAAATTTGCTCCATTAATTGCATTACTTGTATTATTCGTACTGGTTTTAACAACTCTGCATACAAAAGCAGGTATTCGACTATCTCATGCCTGGTATGATGCACAATTTTGGGCTTATTATACGTTCTTGTTTTGCAGTTATATGATAACTAAGAAAAAAATTTTTCTATTTTCGATGATTATATCTTTATTAATAGCCATTTATAACACTCCATTATTTCACTTTGAAAACCTATTTATAGGACATTATGTAGTTGTTGCTGATATTTTCGGAACTTTAATGTTTATAAATTTATGGATAGCAATATCAAAAATTTTAGTGAAAATGAAAAATAAGTAATTACTTTTGGTTCCTGTAATTGACGTAACAGAAATGCGATATGTGGCATTACAAATTATAAAAAAGCAGTGGAAATATAATTTTATTAAAAGTCAATATATTTCTTTAACCCCCTAATAACACTAAGTTTTCATTTAATGTCAGACATTATAAGGGGTAAATTAAAAAGGATAGAAGAGCAGAATAAAATATGCTCTATCTATCCTTTTTTTGTACTACAAATGACCCCATTTACTGCAACAACTAATTGTAATGTTGTTGTACTAACGCTACCCGTAGTTTTAGGGGTCTCGCCACACATCCATCAACATTTAGGTGAATTTCTAAAAGCTATGTTAGGCACCAAGATTAATATAAAAAAACAGGGTTCGTGGGGCGTTTTCCCTAGCGAACCCTTTTGCATTCATATGAAAAAACAAATCAAACAAGGATAAACAAACAATTCCCCCAAATGATGCGTGACTCCTCAATCTTATGTTTCATCGTTAAAAACCACTTATTTCCCAGCATATCAAAGTTGCGGAACTGAGATAAGATGTTTGTAAGATGTGCTTACTTCCTCTGCCAATGCTTTGATTTTCATCATGATTTGAAGCATTTCTTCTGTTGTCGTCCTTGGGTTGATAGAACAAAGTCGAATAACCACTTTCTCTTTCAATTCGGTCGTACTTAACATGGCAAATCCTCTGTGAGTAATTTCTTCCACCAGTTTTTTGTTTATTTCATTGATTGTATCTGTTGATGCTAATTCACAAGGGATATAACGAAAAGTAACAATTCCTAACTGGGCAGGTGTTACCACCTCCCAATCTTTCGCTTTCCCTAAGAACGCTTCAACTTGTTCAGCCAACATGATGCCATGATCAATTGCTTGGCGAAAAGCTGCGACTCCAAACACTTTAAAAGACAGCCACACCTTTAACGCCCTAAATCTGCGCGAAAGTTCAATTCCACATTCTCCAAAATTGATTTCTTCTTCTATATAGGTTTCCGTATCCTTGATATACTCTGGGATCATACGAAATGTTTTGCTTAAGTATTGGCTGTTTCTAATGAGTACACAGCCTACATCATAAGGCTGAAAAAGCCATTTATGAGGGTCCAACGTCAAGGAATCGACACGATGAATTCCTTGAAGCAAAGCACTTCCTTTTTCACTGAGAATTGCCGGGGCACCATAGGCTCCATCCGCATGTAGCCATACATCTTCGTCATTACAAAGATCAGCCAACTCATTGAGGGAATCAACCGCTCCGCAATTAGTTGTTCCAGCATTAGCAATGACACAGAATGGGTTTTTCCCTTTTGTTCGATCTTCTTTTATTTGCTTTTTCAAAGCACTGACTGAAATTCGTAAATGTTCATCCGTTTCGATTCGGCAAATTTGATGGTGTTTGAAACCCAATACTTTTAGTGCCCGATCCACAGAAAAATGAGTCTGGTCGGAAAAATAAACAACCGCATTATCTATGTCATTATTAAGCTTGACCTGTCTAGCTACATTAAGCGCGGTTAAATTAGCCATGGAACCTCCGCTTACAAATAGCCCTTCAGCCGAATCAGGGAATCCTAACATCGATTTTAACCAATTGATTGTCGTTAATTCGATTTGCTCAGCACCTGCGCCTACTATCCAAGCTGTTGGAAATACATTAAATCCACTTGCTAAAAAATCTGCTACTACCCCAACATAATTATTGGGACCCGGCACAAAAGCCATAAAATGAGGATGATCCACATGGGTAATCTGATTAAACACGTTCCTATTAAGAAAATGAAGGAGCTCTTTCGGATCGGATCCGTTTTCTGGGATTGATTCAGTCAGCTTGTTTCTGAGAATATCACTATCAATCGTTTCAGATACTGGTTTGCTTTTCAAATGATTCATATGATCAATGATCATATCAACCGCTTGATATCCTAACTGACGCATCTCTTCGGCTGATAACTGCAGGTTTTCCGTCACTTGTTTCACTCCTATTCTATTTTAAAAGGCGAGTTGTTGCTCGCCTTTTCATTTTTTATAATTTGTAATCGCCGATCGTCTGTGTTGGATTATGAACAATCGTTTTAATTAACGTATGGAGGTGATTCAATATTCCCTGTACTTGCTCCGCTTCATAGCTATTTTGATCATATCCAAACTTCATTGTAAGTTTCTCTTCAGGGAAGCACATAATTCCGTACTTCACATGCGGCTCATCAACGACTTGGTAATCTGTGATGGCAAAATTTCTGTTCTCATTTGAAGAGAAAATGGATGGGTTAGTTGGATAGTTTTCAAACACCCAAAGATGGTCGGTCAACTGATCGTTCAACTCACTTTGTTTTTGAATCTCAACAAATGAATAGTAAGCATACTCATTACATTTCAATGTTTCTTGTTGAACTTTTTGCAGGAGATCCACAAAAGATTGCGTTTCTTCCCAGGCTACTCGGATAGGCAAAACATTTGTGAACAGACCAAACATATTTTCAATCCCTTCCACTTTGGGAGGTCTGACCGATACCAGATTGGGTAATACTACTTCTTTCGTTCCATTGTATTTGCCAAGCAATATACCCCATACAGCTAGTAAAGCCGAATTCATGGTTACATGGTGTTTGGTTACAAATGTCTGTAACTGATTGGTCAGATCCTCATCTAACGTTAAATCCATAAATGTGAAGCTTAACCCTTTACTATGAGTTGGTACTTTCTTTTTGGGAATGCTGATTTTCCGATTATACCCTGATAAATAATGGCGCCAAAAATGGCGTGCTTTCTCATGGTCTTGCGCTAAAGTCCAGTCAATGAATGCTTGAAAAGGCTTTGCTGGAGGTAATTCCACTGTAGTTCCCGCATTTTCCGCTTCATAAAGTTGGAATAATTCGTCTAACAAAATACTGACACTCCAACCATCACACAATAGATGATGGGCACTCCAAACTACCTTATACTCGGCATTGCCTAGTTGAAATACACAAAGACGGGTCATGAGTTCATCATTTTTGAATCCTCGATCTAAATTTTCACTCATCCACTGGTCCAAGCATTCCTGCTGCTCTTGTCTCGTCATCTCAATCAAGCTTTGTACCTCTGAAATCATTTGAACATCATGTAACACAGCTTGCCAAGGTTGTTCTTGTTCACCTTGCACAATGATCGTTCTTAGAGAATCATGACGATTAACTAATTGTTGAAAACACTGAATAAAGAGATCTACATCCAGTTGCCCCTCAAGTGTCCAAATCGTTTGTTCAAAATAAGCATTGGTATCAGGTTCAGCTACAGCATGTTCATAAATAACTTGTTGGAAGGGTGCCAATGGATAGATTCGTTCTATTTTTATATCCGGCATTTTTTCTTGTATTCTGTTAAGCGTATGTTGATTAAGCTGTTTATCTCTAACATTCAGTGATGTAACTTTATTTTCTTTCTTTTTGTTTATATCGTCTGTTTGTGAGTGTAAAGGATGGTCTAGCCTCTTAACAAAATGAACCATGTCACCTAATATAGGGAAGGCAAATAGATTTTTTGGCTCTAACTGAAATCCTTGTCTATAAAGTCTTACAGAAACTTGAATGGCCTTAATCGAATCGCCACCCAAAGCAAAGAAATGATCATTTACTCCGATTTGGTCTACTTTGAGCACTTCTTGCCATACACTGGTCAATATTTTTTCCATTTCAGTTTTTGGAGCAATATACACATCATTTTTTTGTTTCTCTGGAGCAGGAAGCGCCTTTCGATCTAATTTTCCATTAGGGGTCAAGGGTAGTCGCTCCAAATAAACAAAATAAGAAGGGATCATGTACTCTGGCAAGTGGTCTCGCAAATGTTTTCGTAGTTCTTTTGTACTGATATCTTGCTCAGTTACCACATATGCGACTAAAAATTTTATCCCATTCTCATCTGTCTGGTCAATCACTACAGCTTGGTCTACTTGGTTGTAAGTGAGAAGGCAATGGGCGATCTCTTCTAACTCCACTCGATATCCTTGAATTTTGACTTGGTAATCTTGGCGTCCTAAAAATTCAATATATCCCTCGGGATGCATCCTGCCACAATCCCCTGTCTTGTAAATAAGACCAAGGTCTGGATGTGACACAAACACTTCGTTCGTTTTCTGTTCATCATTCAAATATCCTTGAGCAAGACCCACTCCCCCAATATATAAATCACCGATCACACCAACTGGGCACATTTTCTTATCGTAGTTCAACACATAATACGTTTGGTTTGCCAAAGGCATCCCATATGGAATGCTGTTCCAGTGTGCTTCCACCTGTTTGACTGGATAATAAATCGACCAAATTGATGCTTCTGTTGCCCCTCCCAGTGAAATTACTTCCGCGATCGGGAAATGTCGTTTTATTTTTTCTGGTAAAGGGAGTGGAATCCAATCCCCACTATGTAAGACCAAACGCAAGGAAGAATTTTCAAAATGAGAACCTACCTGATCCAATGCCAAATCCATGATTGCAGGTACTGTATTCCAGATCGTAATTCCTCTGCGTTCGACCGTACGGATCAGCTCTTGCATGTCTCTCGGATCACGAATCATTACCAACATTGCACCTGTACTTAACGCTCCAAAAATATCGTATACAGACAGGTCAAAACACATGGAGGAGATACCAATAATGCGATCGTCTTCATTCACCTGATATTTTTGATTGATATCTTGAATGGTATTTGCAACCGCTTGGTGAGTAATGATCACTCCTTTTGGTTTTCCGGTACTTCCTGAAGTATAGATAATATAGGCAAGATCTTCCGGACCAGCAATGGTAGGCAGATCTTCGGTTGCATATAATGACAGATGTTTCTCTTCATAAAGACCAGGTTCCAACAAAAGTTTGCATGAGCTATTTTCTAAGATATATGTTTGTCGATCTGGTGGATGATCGGGATCGATAGGTACATAAGCAGCACCCGCTTTTAATATCCCCATCATATTAACAATCGTATCAACCCGTCTCTGTGCCAAAATACCAACTTTGTCACCTAGACCAATCCCTTGTTCTTGCAAATAGTGAGCAACTTGATTGGAGCGTTGATGAAGGTCCAAGTAAGTTAACCACTCTTGTTCAAAGACCACTGCCACTTGATCTGGTATACGTTGTACTTGGTCTGCAAACAATTGATACAGGGTAGTCGAAGGTATTTTTTCTGTTGTCTGATTATACTGCTCAATTAAAGTCTGATCCGATTTTTTCACTTGCAAAGAGGTTACGTCTCTTTGTTTCACCAATTGTTCCAACAGATCGACAAATTGAGAAAACATTGCTTCCATCACATCAACATCAAACAATTCTTCTACATAGTTCCAGCTAATCAATAACTCTCCATTTTTTTCAATTACCACATTATCCAAATACACTTGTGGAGTCCGAGCGTGAATATGGTGGAGAGAGCCAAGCTGCTCCCAAGCAAAAGCACCCGCGCCTGCTAGCATCGAGGTGAAAACAATTGGCATGACTGCTTTTGGTCTCATTTGGTGATATCGAGTAAAATCTCGAATAAAGTTAACTCCATCATAATGACGATGTTCAAGTCCATCTAATAAAGTCGATTGAGTTTGCTCCACTCTGGTAAAGAAAGATTCTTCTGGATTCACATTCACGTCCAACAAGATGAGTGAAGTGAAATCTCCCACAATCTGCTCTACTTCTTCATGAACAGGATAACGGTTAAATACAGTCAGATTCATTGCCAATCGATGTTGATTACTCCAATATGCCAACACTTCTCCATATATCGTACAAAGAAGTGCGGAAGGAGTTACTTCTTTCTCTTGTGCTAGCTTCCGTAACTTCGTCCATTTGTCTTTGTCCAAGATCTTAGTAAGTGATTGAAAGTTAGGGGTAGCAATCTCTGCTGGATCCTTTTTTAACAGCAGAGAAGGCGCAAATGGAAAGTCAGGCAGCTTACTTGTCCAATAATCTTTTGCTTTTTTATATTCTTTGCTTTGTTCCATTTCATCATAGATGAACATGTAATCTTGAAAATCAAAAGAAAGAGATTCCAATCTTTGATCTGGTTTGTGATAATAATGCAACAAATCATGTCCAACGATGTTCATGCTTGCCCCGTCCATCAATAAAGCATCATATCGAAAACATAACAAATAAGTGTCTTTTTTTAAAAGAAAGGCTTTTAATTCAAACAAAGGCCATTGCCCCAAAGGAAATACATGGTTGGTCATTCGAGAACGTTCTTCTTGCAATCGAACATTTTGTTTCCCATCATCTAAACCAATGAGATTTTCTATTTCAATCTGATAATCAGGAACGTCTTGTAAGATTTGCTGTTTTCCCTCTGGCAAGATCACAGCTCGTAACATAGGATGGCGCTGAATTACCTTTTGGAAACTTTGCGAAAGCCGATTGATATCCAATTTTGTTTCATATTCAAAATACGTTTGAGGTGAAATGCCGCTTAATTCAAACTGCGGATTACGCCCTAACATGTAAGCTGTTTGAACTTCTGTTAAGGAAAATGGCTTGGACAAATCTTTAACACGGGTTGGTGTTTTATCTAGGCTTTCTTCTTTCTGCTCCACTTCTACACAAGAACTAAGTTGAGCAATCGTGGGATGGTTAAAAATATCCCTTGTACTTACTTTCAGATGGTCTTTTCCTAATAAATTGATAATCTGTAGTGTCTTAATCGACTCTCCTCCTAAGACAAAAAAGTTATCATGAATACCGATCCGCTCAATCTCCATCACTTTTTCCCATGCTTGCACCAATTTCTGTTCGATTTGATTTCGTGGGGCGACATATGGGATGGATATTTGATCTGTTTGAGTTAAATCCAACAACCTTTTTCGATCCACTTTTCCATTTGGATTCAGTGGAATCTCTTTTACCTGAATCATTTTTTCGGGAATCATAAACTCAGGCAATTTATTGCTTAGATATTTTCTGAGCTTTTCAAAAGGGATCTTCTTATCCGATTGATAGTAAGCAGCTAACAAATTTCTATTTCCATCTACCTGATCAACAACAATAGCTCGGCTTATCTCTGGATGTCTCTTTAGCTGAGCCTCGATTTCCCCTATTTCAATCCGATATCCCCGTATTTTCACCTGATGATCCATTCGACCGAGATATTCAAGTTCTCCATTAGGTAACCATCGGACGAGATCACCAGTACGATACATCATTTCTCCCGTCACAAAATGATTCGGGACAAATTTTTCATCTGTCAATTTAGATTTACCAAGATAACCCCGAGCTACCGCCACTCCGGCAATACAGAGCTCTCCCGGCATTCCCCAAGGTTTCATTTGACTATATTTATTCAATACATAAGAACGATAATTGGGATTAGGTTTCCCGATCGTCACTTCTTTGGCAGTACTCAAATCTTTTACTGCTGCACAAATGGTTGTTTCTGTCGGACCATAGATATTTAAAATTTGCGCTTCGCTGATGCTTCGAATTTTTTCAATCAAATCAATCGAAAATGCTTCTCCTGCTAACAAAATGGCCTTTAAATCTCTTAGAAACTCTGCCCCTTCTGGATCACTCAGAATCAATTCCATTCGCGATGGGGTCGATTCCCATAAATCCACCTTATGTTCTTTGACCAAATGAGCCAATTCTTTTGTTGCAAACTGTCCCTCTGTAGCAATGACTACCTTCGAGCCTTGAGTTAAAGGGATACATATTTCTAACAGAGATATATCAAAAGAAACACTAGCAAGAAACAAGAACGACTGATTATCTTTTAGCTTTTCTCTCATAATGCTTAAGAAATGGACGAGGGATCTCTGTTCCACCATTACGCCTTTTGGATTTCCTGTTGATCCTGATGTGTAAATAACATAAGCCAAATCATTAGGTTCACTTTCTCGATCTAGATTGCTTTCTTCACCTTGGAAGAGATGTTCCTCATCAAGATACAACACCTCACCGGCAAATTGCGGCAATTCTTTCTCTGTTCGCTTGCTCAGTAACCATTTTGCTTGACTATCTTGTAACATATATTCAATTCGTTCACTGGGATAGTGAGGATCGATTGGTAGATAAGCCCCACCAGCTTTTAAAATCCCCAACATGCCAATGATCATTTCCAATGATCGATCTACCATAACCCCAATAATACTTTCTTTGGACACACCCTTACTTTGAAGAACAGAAGCCAATTGATTTGCTTTCTTATTCAATTCTCTATATGTCAAAGATTGATTATTACAAATAACAGCAATTTGATCTGGGGTTTTCAACACTTGCTCCTCAAACAAATCCTGAAATGTTTGAGACAAGTCTATGCCCATCTGAACTTGATTAAATCCTTCTAGCAACTCTTTTTCTTCTTCCGAAATGATACTGATATCTTTCACAGCCAGATCAGGATTTCTCAACACTTGCTTTAAAACATAAAGATAAGATTTGACAAACTGTTGTAAAGGAAAAAGAGAATGAGACTTGCAAGCAATTTGAAATTCAAATTCATTATGCTTTTCATTCCATTTTCTTTGTATCCAGATGGCTAATTCATTCTCTGAGCATTCTTCTATTGAACTCTTATTATGTAATCCTTCCATCCCCAAAATGATTTGAAATGGATTTGAATAGAGCTTCGCTAATAATTCAGAGAGTGGATAACGCTGATTTTCATAACCAAGTAAAGTCGTTTGTTGGACCTGCTCCACTACTTGCTTAAAGGAGTAATGGAGATGGATTTCAGTTCCTATAGGAAGCAAATCATTCAAATTCTCCCTTTGTTCGTGATCTTTTCCGATTACAGGAACCCCGATTGTGATCCTTTCTTGGTCTGTATAATGCAACAAGCAAACCCTTAAAGCAGCCTGTAACCAGCTAAATAAAAATACATCCTGTGACTTACTTACTTTTTGTAAACTTTGACTAAGCTCTGCATCCATTATGACTTGAACATGGTCGCATGGATTGTCTTTATTCATTTGATAACCGCTATTAAATAACGAAAAATCAGGTACATCGTAAGATAATTGCTCCTTCCAAAACGATTCTGCCACTTTATACTCATGAATCGAACTCCGATCTTTGATGTGCATTTTTATCTTTAGCCCCCTAACATTAATTTCCATCTATTCACTGATTTTTAACCCAACTTCAATCCCGTGGAGAAATACTTGATGGTTATCCAAACTTAAAAAGCGATGAATATCCTCAAATTTCATATGCCCAACGGAACAAACTCCCAAGTTTAATGTCTCAGCCACCATATTTAACGTAGCAGTGATGATGCCTGATTCAATGCAAGCAAATAAATATCCATCTGAACCATATTTAGGCATGGAAGCGCGCGCATTATAGACTAGATAAATCGAAAAGGCAGACTGGGTAAATAATTCCTGGTTAATCATCTCATGATCACTCTTGATTACTTGGTCAATGTTGTTTACAAGCAAAAGACTATTCTCTGATGGGCTATAATAATAAAAACCAGCTTTCATACCTTCTACACGTTTCGGTTTTATATAGACGAAAATATCAATGGGATAAACTCCACCCGCACTGGCGTAATGGTAGTAGATTTTTTCTTCTTTCCTCTGTTTGAAAGTAGAAAACAGTTGCGCGAATTCTGAAAAAGGTACGGGATTTTTCATATCAAATTGGCGGCAAGATCTACGCTCCCTGATCATGGCGGGAAGCTCATCTTTTGTTTCAAGTTGAATTCCGGTTGACCGCGCAGCAGGATGCATTCGATTTAATTGTTCACTGATATACTTATCTAGATCATCTTTAGAGAAGCGAATCTGATCGCTATATGGATTCGGAAAAATTTTTTCTTGTGTGGAGAATACTTCTCTTGGATGTAATATGTTACTTACTAACACCCGATTCTTTATCATAAGTTCTACTATTTTTTGTGCCTCTCCTTCATTCCCTAACGAAAAGCGCTCTAATAGCTGACTGATCGTCACCCCCTTTTGGGCAAGAAAATAAAACTCAGGAAACCACTCAGACATAACTCCTGTATATCTCGTTCCCCCTATCAAAACTTCATTATGCAACTTCTCCCAATGCTTAATAGGAGACCAATAATAAATTTGCTCGCTCATATTCCCCTCCATAAAAGGTTAATTTATTTTAAAAATACAATCTTCCAATCCACAAAAAACAACCTTTATATAGTACATAATTGTTGAAATTCATACCATTTATCATTAATAAGTTTCCATCCTGTTACCATTCGGCCTTGTTCACTACCAGCTGTAGGTGTGAAATAATACCAAGTCCCTTTAATGGATTGCCAACCAACTAGCATAATGCTTGATGAATCAAAATAGTAACAAGCATTATTAATAGATTGCCAATCTTTTTGCACAAGTCCATTCCTATAGTAATACCACTTTCCATTATCTTGATACCACCCATCTGTTGGAGCAGCTTAAACTGATTGCTTTACAAGTTTACTAAAATTTGTTGTAGTTTCAGCTACAGCTATTCCATTGATAGACGTCAACAAAATAGTTGACGTACATAATACAGATAAAGAACATCTCATACAATAAACCATTCCCCTTCTCATATTTATTTTTCGAAAACTCGCAATAATAAGAATAATATATAAATCCCCAAATGTCAGTGAGAAAAAGTGAGAATATGTTGAGAATAAAATGTCAGAATATTCGTTTGTAATTTCACATCCTCTATAAGAGGTCACCATACATCACTATCAACCTAAGATAAATTTATATCCATAATTCATAGAAAACACAAACTTAGCTTGATGGGCATGTGTGGTGAATCCCTATCAATAAAAAAAGATTGATTGACAAGAAATTTTTAAAATATTAACATTGATTTATCATTTAATGACCATAGTCATAAAATGAACAAGGTCATTAAATGATAATACATTAAGAGAATGATGCAAAAAGAATTGAAAAGGACATTCTTTTACAAGCAACACAGTGACTAAAAAAATAAGTCTACGAGAAGATGTCCAC
This sequence comes from Bacillus sp. XF8, assembly GCF_017498755.1. Taxonomy (NCBI): domain Bacteria; kingdom Bacillati; phylum Bacillota; class Bacilli; order Caryophanales; family Bacillaceae; genus Bacillus; species Bacillus sp. XF8. Next base: position 16,409 of record NZ_JAGDQK010000048.1, read on the forward strand.
TCAAGCAGTTTTGAAATTTTACGTTTTGATCCAAGTTCTTAATACTTTATTGCTTCTCTCTTTATGAATTACTTAATCATTAAAAGAATTAATGGAGGGGAAAATGAATGCATAACATTATCATTATTGGTGGTGGCATTGCTGGTCTTTCCGCAGCGATTGCCTTTCAAAAAATGGGTTTAGATGTAAAAGTATTTGATAAAAATAACGAGCCCACTGTTGCTGGCGCAGGTATTATTATTGCCCCCAATGCTATACAAGCACTGGAACCATACGGTATTTCTGATCAAATAAAGCGAGTTGGAAACGAAAGTGATGGCTTTCATTTATTATCTGAAAAAGGGAAAACTCTTAACAAATTAATGATTCCAACTTCTTATCCAAAAATGTATTCCATTCATAGAAAGGATTTACATCAATTGCTGTTATCCTCTCTGCATCCTGACACAGTTGAATGGGGAAAAGAATGTATACAGGTTGAACAAAATAATGAAGATACTGTACAAATACGTTTTCGTGATGGAAGTAAGATTAAAGGCAACATAGCGATTGCAGCAGACGGGATTCATTCTCTTATTCGAAAGCAGCTATCGCATAGTGATTATCGTTTTTCGGGATATACGTGTTGGCGTGGCGTAATCTCCTCTAAAAATCTTTCCTTAGCGAACGATTTCATTGAAACTTGGGGTACAAAAGGACGGTTCGGTATTGTTCCACTGCCTAACAATCAAGTATATTGGTATGCTTTAATAAACTCACAAGCTAATGACGCAAGATTTGCCGCATACACAATTGATGATTTGTATAACCACTTTAAAAATTATCATGATCCTATCCCAAACATTTTGAAACACGCTAAGCAACACAAAATGATTCACCGCGATATCATGGATATTGTTCCCATGAAGCAGTTTTTTGACAAACGTGTTGTGCTTATAGGGGATGCAGCACATGCACTTACTCCTAATTTAGGACAGGGAGCTTGTCAAGCAATTGAAGATGCTAGAATTCTCGCAGAATGTATTCAAAAAAATAGCGACTATCACCAAGCATTTATGGAGTATGACAAAAAAAGAAGAAACAGAGTTGAGAAGATTTCTAATCAGGCCTGGACAGTTGGTAAGCTAGCACAACTGGAAAGTAAAGCTTTAACTGTGCTAAGAGATCAAGTAATGAAACATACACCTAGATGGATTTCTGAAAAACAAGCACATGATTTATATAAATTTGAAGTTTAAAAAATAAAATGTGGTGAAGAAAATGAAAACATATACATATTTACTTTTTTCAACTCTATTACTTTTCTGTATGATAGGGTGTTCTTCTTCAGCATCCACTAAAGAAAAAGGAAAAGTGCCATTAATTACGTTTAAAACTGAAGAAATAACTACCGTCAAACTGCTTGATGTAAAAGAGAATAATAAGCTAAAAACAGAAATCAATGATACGGTGTTTATCGGACAAATGATTAAGTCAATTAAAAAGGGTACTTCTAAAGAGATATCTTTAAATAAACAAACTAGAGATTCTGTAAATACTAAAATGGAACTTTTATCTAACAAATCAAAAGAAACTTTATTAATATGGGTAAATGATAATGATACAATTACAGTAGCAAAAGATACAAATCAAAATACTACCCAAGGGGTTCAAATACAACATGATTTTCAGACGCCAATGATCGTGGTAAATTTTTTAAAACAATAAGAACAAGATTTATTTTGAGGTTAATCAATAAATAGCTATAATTGTATTTGTTAGGAGTAGATTATATGCTAAGAGAAACTAGAAAAAAAGAATTAAAAGAACTCATTTTCCTACAAGCAATAGAATTATTTAAAGAACGTGGATATGAAAACGTAACTGTTCAAGATATCACTGCTGCATGTGGGATTGCAAAAGGAACTTTTTTTAACTACTTTGCGAAAAAAGAACATATTTTGTTATTTTTAGGGGATTCTCAAATTGAATTATGGAATGAAAGCCTACAAACTTATCAGAATGTCGAGCATCCAAAAGAACAAATTCAGCTTATGTTAGGTGATTTATTATCTAGATTTACTGAACATGGCGAGCTCATGAAGCATGCAGTATTTGAAATTATTAAATCAAATTATTTAGTTGAAAACGAGCTGAAAAGTATTCAAAAACTACAAGGAAGTTTGCATTCCATTATTGAGCAAGCAAAACGGACGGAGAAACTAAAAAGTAACTGGGACACAAGTACGATTACTTCCACTATTATGAGTGTCTATTTTTATACGCTAATGTCTCAATCGTTAATGCATCCCCATGAAACTAATATTAAAGAAATGCTTAACAAGCAATTGGATGTCGTATGGGAAGGAATTAATAAAGAATAATAGTTATCTGGGATTTTACCCTACAAGAAAAACCTTCTTCTGGTACAAAATTTACATTTACGTTCTAAATGATCAGCATAAGTAAAAAGAACTGTATTATATATGCAGTTCTTTTTACTTATATTTTCTTGTTTTACTGTGATGCCTCCTCTCTCTTCCGCTCCAAAAACGTAATCCTTTCAATCACAACTTCTGTTTTATACACCCTCTCTCCCTGCTCATTATCGTAATTACTCGTATGAATACGACCCGTAATCCCAACAAGCGATCCCTTCTGACAATACTCTGACACATTTTCAGCGGATTTTCTCCAGACGACGCAGTAAATGTAGTCAGCTTGCTGTTCCCCTAAGCTATTTCGAAATCCTCTATTTACCGCGACGCATATACGTGCATAGGCAATTCCTTGCTTTGTATAGTATAGTTCCGGATCTTTTGTCAACCTTCCGATTAATACAACTCGATTCATCATATTTATACCACCTCACATTTTTTCTTCATTGTAGAGAAAAATAAAAAATAGGTAAAAACCGTAAAATGGTATATTTCTAAAAAGAAATCATAGCTTTAAATCTAATAAAATAAAAAAAGAAATGCTGCATGATTCAATCATGCAGCATTTCTTAAAATGTTTACACTTCACTACTTCACTACTTCACTTATACCTCACTGCAAGATATATAATATCCTCCACGAGCCATCCGTATATCCACTTGATACAATGTATTTTCTAGATAAAAAGTAATCGGCTTTACTTTACTTTCAAATTTAAGTTTTTCCTTAGAGTCAGTAGCATATGTCTCAATAGCAGCACAAATGGTTTCAACAGATGGATAAGTCAAAGCTTCATCTAATTCAATAAAAAAGCTTTTTCCTAATAGTTTTTTTAATAGCCCTTTCTTTTCTTTCATCATAAGCTCTCCCCCTTCACCACAAATTAACAATTATCACCACATTAACCATCCATATTATACCATAATCATAAACTCTTCTTGGTCTAAAAACATCAATTACCTTAAATCTAAAAAACACAAAGAAATCCTGCATGTTTCAAACATGCAGGATTTCTTTCAATTAGTCATTTTTCGTAAAGTAAGAAACGAAACGAAGAATTTCTAAGTATAACCATACTAGAGTCAACATTAAACCCATTGCACCGTACCACTCCATGTATTTTGGAGCTCCGCTGCGTGCACCGCTTTCGATTAAATCGAAGTCTAGTAATAAATTTAATGCAGCAACAACAATAACAACTGCACTAATGATAATACCAATTGTTCCACCTTGATGAATATACGGCACAGTAACACCAAACATGTTTAATAGGAATACGATTAAGTACATAATCATAATTCCAAACGTTGCGGCCATTACACCTGTGCGGAATTTATCAGTTACTTTTACTACGCGAGTTGCATATAAAACTAACATTGCAAATAAAATTGAAACTGTTAGTAATACAGCATTTAAAACGATAGAATCACCAAAACGCATTGTATAAAACGCTGAGATGCTTCCTAATACAACACCTTCTACTGCCGCATAAATCGGTGCAGTAATTGGCGAGATACGTGGAAAGAACATAGACGCAAACGCGATGATTGCAGCGACAATTAAAGAGCCAATTAAAACAGGCATTTTCATTGTACCTTGCATCATCTGTATGTATGAATAGACAGACGTCGCAAGAAGCAAAATAAGCATAATGAATGTTTTGCCTACTGCTCCGCCAATTGTCATCGTAGATGCACTTGCTCCCTCTTTACGAAATGCCTCTTTGTTCAACATTGGATTAGATGTTCTCATTTTTTCCCTCCTAAAATAGATTCTACTAATAGTGTAAAGTTTTTCTCTTTACATTTCAATATATGCAGCTTGTTTTTATTTTAAACCTTCAACGATGTCAGATAGTTCGCTCCAGCGTTCCATCGCTTTTTCTAGCTCTTCTTCCGTTTGCTGCTGTGCTTCCGAAAGTTCTTGAGCTTTTGTAAAATCAGAACCGACATTTGCAAGTTCTTCCCCAATTGTTTCAAGCTTCTCTTCAAGCCCTGCAATCGTATCTTCAATGGTTTCCCATTCACGCTGTTCGTGATATGAAAGTTTACGTTTACGTTGTTGCTTTGGAGCTTCTTCAACTTTCTTTTCCTTCTGTACTTCTACTTTTTCTAGTAGTTCTTGCGCCTTTTGTATATCTAGGTAATCACTATAGCTTCCTAAGAATTCACGAACTTCTCCGCCACCAGTAAAGATAAATAATTCATCTACTACTTTATCTAAGAAATAGCGATCATGCGATACCGTAAGCACGACGCCTGGGAAATCTTCTAAATAGTCTTCTAGTACTGTTAACGTTTGTGTATCTAAATCGTTGGTCGGCTCGTCTAATAAAAGTACATTTGGCTCTCCCATTAAAAGACGTAATAAATACAGACGTCTTCTTTCACCACCAGATAGTTTACCAAGTGGCGTTCCATGTGAATGCGGTGGGAATAAGAAACGCTCAAGCATTTGGGATACTCCAATGACTTTTCCATCTGTTGTATGAATTACTTCTGCAATTTCTTTAATGTATTCAATCATACGCTGATTTAAATTCATCTCTTCATTTTCCTGCGTATAATAAGCAATTTTCACAGTTTGCCCAATTTCAATTTCACCACTGTCAGGAAATAGTTTGCCTGCAAGCATATTTAATAGCGAAGATTTCCCGCTACCATTGGCCCCAATAATACCAATTCGATCGCCTGGTTTCACAATATGATTAAAATTATGTAATACCGTTTTTTCACCGAATTTCTTCGTTACATCTTTTAATTCAAGCACTTTCTTTCCTAAGCGACTTCCGCTAAGTGAAATATCAACAGATTGCTTCGCTGCTGGACCTTCTTGTTCTTTCAGCTCTTCAAAACGCTGAATACGTGCTTTTTGTTTCGTAGAACGAGCTTTCGCACCGCGGCGAATCCAAGCAAGTTCACGGCGATATAAGTTTTGGCGCTTTGATTCTTGCGCTAATTCTTGTTCCTCACGAAGTGCCTTCGCTTCTAAAAATGTACTATAGTTTCCTTCATAGCTATACAGATTACCATTATCTAGTTCAAAAATACGATTTGTAACACGATCTAAGAAGTAACGATCGTGCGTTACGAGTAACACAGCCCCTGTATAACGTGCTAAGTACTCCTCCAACCATTCTACTGTTTCATGGTCAAGGTGGTTCGTTGGCTCATCTAAAATTAATAAATCTGGCATTTCAATAAAGCATTGCGCCATTGCAATACGTTTCTTTTGTCCACCAGATAAGTTCCCAACAGTTGCTGTGAAATCTGTAATTCCGAGTTTCGTTAAGAGCGACTTCGCATTCGCATTTGCTTCCCATGCATTCATCGCATCCATACGTTGCTGCACAGCAAATAATTGTTCTTGTACTTTTTCATTACTTGGGTCTTTTTCTATGTTTAATAACGCTTGTTCGTATTCACGAAGAAGACGAATTAGCGGCGTATCACCGTGGAATACTTGCTCAAGCACTGTTAGATTTTCATTAAAATCCGGTTGCTGTGATAAATAGCTAATTGTATAGCCACGCGTATGTGTCATATCACCTGTATCGGGAATCTCTACCCCGGCAATAATTTTTAATAATGTAGATTTCCCTGTACCGTTTACACCAATAATGCCTGCACGTTGTCCCTCTGCAATACTAAATGATAATCCATCAAATAACGGTTTATCCCCATATGATTTTGATACGTTTTCTACTGTTAACATTTTCATATTTGTGCATTCCACTCTTTCATAAATTGTTCTATAAACTCTTCCATATAGCGATGACGAACTTCAGCCTCTCGCTTCGCAGCATCTGTATTCATTAAATCTTTCAACTTTAAAAGTTTTTCATAAAAATGATTTAACGATGGGTCACTATTTTTTCGATACTCTTCTTTCGTCATTTCTTCACGCGGTGGAATATTCGGGTCATACATTAAACGCCCTTTTGCACCGCCGTAAGCAAACGTGCGAGCAATACCAATGGCACCAAGTGCATCTAAACGATCTGCATCTTGAACAATTTTCCCTTCCAATGTTTCTACATTACCACCATGTCCACCTTTATAAGACATATTTGCAATAATATGAAGGATATGTTCCTTTTCTTCTTCAGTAACATCTAATCCTTCTAACCAATCAGAAACTTTTTTCATACCAGCTTCTTCACTTTCATTTAACTTCTCATCCGCTACATCGTGAAGTAAAGCTGCCATCTCAATTACAAAACGATCCCCACCTTCTTTTTCAGACAAAGAAATCGCTAATTTATGTACACGTTCAATGTGATACCAATCATGTCCACTGGCATCTTTTTCTAAAATATTTTTTACAAAGCCGACTGTTTTTTGTATTTGTTCTTGTTTTTTCATTTATCTTCACCCAATTCCTTATTGTAACACGCTCTCATTTTTTCATCACATATTTTCTTGTCTGCCCATAGACTGTTTTGTACGTACGATTATGAAGGAGGAAATAAATATGTTCTATAATAATCAACAGCCTTATCCAGCGCAACCATACTATCCTCAAAATGAAGAACAACGATATCAAGAGCCGCGGACTGAAGATCAAAAACAGGAACCACAGCAACAGAAATTGCAATATCAACAAAATTCATACTTATCACAACAAACTCACGAAACTCCATACCAACAGAATCAGTATTTAACTCAGCAATCTCAATATCAGCAACCACAAATGTTTCAACATCCGCGTGTTTCACCACCGGCGCCAACATTAGATCCAATCCAACCACAAATCTTACCACCAGCTCCTACCACAGTAATTCCAACTGAACCAACGCAAGAGCAAATTCAACAAGTTGTTGGCACACAATTTTTACCTTTAAAGAAACCTGTATTAGATTTCGTAAAACCATGGGTAGAGTACGGTATGAATGAAGCAAAACATACCTCTCACAAACATGCAATGACAGAGGTTGCTGCGATTATGTTTTTAGTTGGAAAAGGATTTAATCCTACAATTGCTCATTATATTGTAGAGTCTTGGGAGAAGAATGAACAGTTTTAAGGCTGTTCATTTCATAACACATTAAAACTATAAAAGTGCCATAAATGCCTGTTATACAAGCATTTGGCACTTTTAATTTGTACTTAGATTTCTTTTAACAAAGGTACGGATGTTTATATATTTCCACCCTTTTTTATATAAAATGTGATCAAAAGAAATAGCATTTTCATTGGGCTATATTAGATAACTTCTGTTTTATTTTAGAAGTAACTAACAAAATAATTTAATATTTTTCTAAAAATATTGAAAAATATAACTTTAACAACTTTTCAATCCATTTTTTGTTATTATATATTAAAGTAGCTATATAAAATGAGGGGGGAGTATTTATGAATGTTTCAGTACTAGGAAACGAGAAAATTTCTAATCTATTAAAAAATTGGTATAAAGAAATTCGTGCTAGACATATCTCAAGTGCAAAAAGTTTAAAAGAAGAACTTAAAAATTCACTTAACCTTATTAAAGAAAATAGTGACCTATCATTCTATTATCACCTACTGGAATTTAGATATAATTACCTAATTAACAATTTAGGCATCCAAAAGATTGATTTTGATAAAATAGAATCTTTTGAAATACCAGAGGATAGCCCTTTAACTTATTACTATCATTTTTTTAAGGCTCTACATTTGGAAGCAATCGGAAACTATATTTTTGCGAAAGAACACTATGAACAAGCTGAGCGATTACTTAGCTATGCTTCAGATGAATTAGAGAAAGCAGAGTTTTATTATCAACTTGGGTACTCTTACCATAAAAATCAACAAGCTTTGCTTTCTTACAAACAAATTATTACAGCAAAAGAGATATTTGAAAAGCATTCGGGTTGCGAAATGAATATCGCTTTTTGTAATAATATTTTAGGGCTAGCGTGCATAAATTTAAGGGAGTGGGAATTAGCAGAGGAGCATTTCACATCAGCTATGGATCAGTTCCAAAAAAACGGGGAAGAAAAATTTATTATTATGGTTCGACATAACTTAGGTTGGATGTATGCAAACCAGAATCTTTCTGACCTAGCACTCCGTTATCTTTCAGAAGTTATTGAAAAATCTCCAAAACATTATAGAGCTATTTATGTTAAAGCAAAAGAACATTATAAATTAAACGAAAAAGACGTTGCTGCAGAACTTATTGAAAAAGGCATTGAAATTTGTACAGAATTATCAAATGAAGCATATCAACACCATTTCGCAATCTTAAAAGCATTAAATAACAATATAAATGCAGAACAACTAGAAAAAATTGTACATGAAGGAATTTCCTATTTTGAAAGAGAAGAATTATATGAGTATATACAAGAATATCAAGAAGCTTTAGCAATTAAATTCTATCAAGAGAACTTGCATTCGAAAGCTAGTAAATATTTTTATTCAGGCTCGAAGACGCGACAAAAAGCTCTTGATAAGGGGGCATTGAAATGAAGAAAAACAACGATTAAATTAATGGGGATTTTAGCAGCGTTTACATTAGTTTTAGGAATATATATCCCGACAGAAAAAACTCAAAGTCCTATAATGACACTAATGGAACATGGTGATGGTGGAGGTTGATTTGTCCACAAAATAAGAAAACGCTCCAATTTTAAGGAGCGTTTTCTTATTTACTTTACAGAAACATAAGTTGAACTTACTGTAATATAAAATGTCTTACTTTTACTATTGGTTACTAAGGCTCTAATAAAAACCGAAACCGGACTTTCTTGTGACTCGCCTAAACCCAAATCCTCAAACAGAAGTATAAGTATTTCAACTTTTGTTATACAAGAACTGAAATCATACCATAAGTATAAAAAGAAAGAATTTTTCCGTTGGGGCCTTCCTTTAAAAAAACTTCCTTTATCTTTTCAGGTAGCTCACCACGTACTCCATTACACCTTGATGCCCCTCACCAATTCCTTAAAATGCACTATAAAAAAGCAAATGTGCCACGAATCCGTATTCATGATTTAAGACATACTCATGCTACATTAATGCTTGAAGCTGGCGAACATCCAAAAGTTGTACAAGATCGTTTAGGTCACTCTTCCATCCAAATGACTTTAGACAAATATAGTCATATCACTCAGAATATGCAGCACCATGCCGCCGAAGCCTTCGAAAATATCATTAAAAAAGAACCATAATTTCCCAATGTGGTCATTTACGATTTTCACACCGCACAACCCTTGATATATAAGGGTTGTGTAGTTATCTCGTTGAATCTTGGGAAAAGAATGAGCAATTCTAAAACATACAAAAGTGCCGCCTCTTATCAAATAAGAGATGGTACTTTTCATTTCCTTATATGTAATATCCCTATACTAATTTCTCTACAGTTGGTACATCTGCTGGTGCCCATGTAAGCTCTTTAATATTATTTACACTCATCCACTTCAAGTCCGCATGTTCTAAAGCTCTAGGCATTCCAGATACAATTACGGCTTTATAGGTAGTTAAATGAACAATAATCTTCTCATATTCATGCTCAACTTCCTCTACTTTCTCCCCTACTGTAATACTACAATCCAATTCTTCTTTAATCTCACGAATTAATGCTTCTTGTAGATTTTCTCCATCATTTACCTTCCCGCCTGGAAACTCCCAATAATTTGGTAATGACATTATAGGTGAGCGTAATGCACATAAGATTTGATTATTCTCATTGAAAATAACCGCGCCAACAACCGATATTTTTTTCTTCATCTTTCATCATCTCCTAATTCAATTGGTTATGACATATCAACATATAATCGGTGTTTACTACAATGAACACATTGAAATAAATATCCCGTAAAATGCCCCTTTTTATATAACATTCCTTTAAAATCTTCTCTCGTTATCTTTTTTTTATTTATGATTTTCTCAATGTCATCGTTTAATTCATGTTCTAAATGTGCGATTTCCTTCCAACCTACCTCATCAATAATTGCACAGTAATCATTGCAATGACTTAGCCAATACTCCCCTTGCCATGAAAAATAACTAGGCGTCCTATAAAAAAGTTCATCTGTATACTCCTTATTTTGAACATCCATATGTTCCCCACTATAATTAAACTCTCCATCAAATTTTTGAGCAGCAAAGCCATTAGCTATACACCATGGACATATATTTTCTGTTTCTTCCTCATCAAAAGTTGTGTAAAAAGGACCATCGTACACATAGCCTGTTTTCCTACGATATACTGGACACATTCCATCCGCTTCTCTTATGACTAATAACCCCAAAGGGTTTTTATTGTATTTAAAACTAGGAAGCGATTCTTCTACTTCGCTCCACTCATACAAGGAAAATCCATTCACAAAGCTTCTAAATGATAACCCTTGCTTTTGATAAAACTCTTGCAAGAAATCATTACTAGAAACGCAGTCTAGTCTTAAGTTCTTTCCTGAATCTCTTGCTCTATTCTTTGCCCATTGTATGAACTGACTACCTATGTTTAATCCCTTACCTTCTTTCGAGACTACAATTCTATGTAAATAATACGCATCTACTTCATCGTTCCATAAATTTGCATCCCACTTTTCTTTATCACATAGAGAAATTGATGCAATAACTTGATTTTTATCGTTCTCAAAAACAAATAGATAGCCTTTTTCAAAATCAAACTCTATTATCTTTGTATTTTCATAACGTAAAAATTGCCCCCACTGCTGAATACCTTTTTGCTTAAGAGAAATTGCTGTTTCCTGTAACCAGCCTCTTACTATTACAATTTCTTCTTGTTTTGCTTGGCGGATCAAATATTCCCCCTCCTTAGATAGTAAAATTTATCTGTTAAAAATATTTCAATTGTTTAAATCTGTTTATTTACATAATAATATTATGTTTATTTAGTAGATAGGTGAGAAGTTATTTCACCTATCTACCATCCTACATTACACTACTCGCATCTTGGAACACCTAATGCTAAAAATAAAGCTGCTAAATTTGCTGCGATTGGTATTTTTAATGTGATAACATCATCTACTTTTGTGACTAAAAAGAAAGCTCCGTTCTCTTCTAAAATACACGTCACCAACAATTGTAAGTCCATTAGAACCCTCCTTTCAGACGAGTTATTAGTAATCTATGAATTTATTGTAGAAATGTAATAGGAATTATATCCTTTTTTCTTTATATAAAGAAAAATAGTTTTTAGGTCTATCAATTTAAGAAATAGAATTTTCTTATTTTAACCAGATCTATGTAATTTCTAATATATTCCTATATAATCAATAGAGAAAATTTTACAAATGGAGGTATCAAAATGTCATTTTGGAGTAATATTAGTGCAATTTTATTTTTAGCAGCTCTTATTCTACTAATTTTATGTATCATTTCATTCTTTAAGAAAAATGGTAAAGCAATGAGATATGGTAGACCTGCGGTTATTTGTTTTATTATTTCATTTTTAACATCAGCAACTAGCACAGCGGAAACAAATCATCCTATTATTAACTTTTTCGCTAATGTATGTTTAATCATGTTCATTTTCTTTCTTATTCTAGCAATCTTATCCGTTATTAAAAAAACTGGTATGGCGAAGAAACAATTTTTAATTACTGCTGTTTTATTTGTAGCTTTTGGAGTATTAGTAAGTATCGCAACTCCTTCTACTGAAAAAGCAACAGCAAAAGATAAAAAAATTGCAGTTGAAAAAACAGATAAAAAAGATGCAGAAAAGAAAGAAGCAGACGAAAAAACTCATAAACTAGAAGAAGAACAGGCTCAAAAGCAACAAGAAGAACAACAGCTTCAGGCTGAAGAACAAGTTCGTAAACAACAGGAAGAGGAAAAGCAACAGCGTCAAGTTGAGGAACAAACTCGTAAACAACAAGAAGAACAACAACGTCAAGCTGAAGAACAAGCTCGTAAACAACAGGAAGAGCAACAACGACAGGCTGAAGAACAAGCTCGTAAGCAACAGGAAGAGCAACAACGTCAAGCTGAGGAACAAGCTCGTATACAGCAGGAAGAGCAACAGCGTCAAGCTGAAGAACAAGCTCGTAAACAACAAGAAGAACAACAACGTCAAGCTGCTGAGCAAGCTTCACAAAAGAGAAATACTGTAGCATCCTCATCTAATAGCAATCGTGGGGGCTCTAATGGTCACCCTTTCCAGAATGACCCTAGTGATGATAAAGAAACAAACACTTCCTGTAAAGGCCAAATTAAAGGAAATGCTAATTCTAAAAAATACCATGTTCCTGGCGGTCAATATTATGATTCTACAAAAGATAATATAGTTTGGTTCTGTTCAGAAGCTGATGCTCAAGCAGCTGGTTATGTGAAATCTAAAAGGTAGACTATATATTATTGAATCTTAAATTTTGTAAGCCCTATTTCCAAGATTTGAGACGTATATTTTGGGGTTTACATCAATTTCTTTAAAACCGTTCAACAATTCTTTAGATGCGAGCATTTGACTAATCGATAAAAAAACCAAGAAACAAAGACTGAACTGTACCCCGAATTGTGGACACTTAAAAAAGTCCACGATTCGGGGTTTTTGCGTATTTTTGCACCCATTCCTCTTTATAATGGAAACAATGATAAAAGTGCGGTACGGAAAATGAGTAAAATTATCTTTAGTGAAATTCAAATGAAACAACTAGAAAAGAATGAAAATGTCGTAAAGCCTAGCGTATTATCTCATAATTTAGACCCAAAGTTTTAAATTTTGCGCGGATTTTTCAGACGCCTGGTAAACCAAAATTCCAAAAACCTCCCCCGCCCCTAAGTAAAAAAGCCAGTATTATTTTACCGACCCTTCATATTCTTTTACAAGTTTATAAAACGTTGTCTTACTTACAAATTAGGGTTTAGAGTATTAACATCATTTCCCTTGCCGTAAAATAAGGAGCGATTAGAATGATTGATGAAAAACAATGAAGCAAATTAAGATATTTTCTCGAATGTTACTTTAATGTAAATGCTGATTATTCAGAATTAGATACACTTATTAAGGAATATAAGGAAATTGAAAATGATGAATATGTTAAGTAACAATAAAGTTGTTTAAAAAACTCCAGTCATGTTATTCAACAATCGGGCCATTTAATTGAATAAAACTTGGATATTTATTTTAATAAATAAGATTGTGAAGAAATGTACTTAAGCAACGGGGCAGGTTAGCACAATAAAACAATGCGTAACAGTGGATAATTTTTACATTAATATTGAGTTGTAAAGCAAAATTTAATTATAGAGATAAGAATTATTATATTAGTTAGGAGATAAAAATGATAGCATCAGCAATTCTGGAAGTATCTTAAAAACAAATTGATACATGTTTAAAAGGTAAAAACACTCACAAATGTGTACTATTTGTGAGTGTTTCTTTTGTAAAGAGATTAAGCCTCTACCTTAGCTACTCTTTCGAAACCAGTCTTTACTGCTTGTATCATTTCATTCACAGCGTGAATAGATACGTCGGCATTTGGATTTAATCCTTCGAACCAGTGATAGGCCCCAGGATATAAATGAAATTCGACATCAACACCAGCTTGCGCAAGTTTGGTTACATAGGTTAATGTTTCACTGCGGAATGGATCTAATTGACCAACAAATGTGTAGGTGTATGGCAAATTACTATAATCCTCTGCTCGAGCAGGGGCTGCATAGGCAGGAATATTATCCGTTCCATATAGTTCTCCTAAATACATTTTCCAGCCAGCTTCATTTGTCTTTTGATTCCAAACAAATCCTTCTTTAATTTCATTCGTAGAAGGTGTATTATTTCGGTCATCAATCATTGGATAGAGTGGCATTTGGAAACAAATAGAAGGATATTGTCGATCTCGGGCTAATAATGTCAATGCTGCTGTTAGTCCACCGCCAGCGCTCGCTCCTGCAACACCAATTCGATTCGAATCAATGTTTAATGGCTCCGCATTATCAGCGATCCATTTTAATGCTGCATAACAATCCTCAATTGGTGCTGGATAAGGATGTTCAGGAGCTAAACGGTAGTCTACAGAAACGACCACACAGTTAGCTTCTTTTGCAAACCTCATACAAGGATCATCATTATCATCTATAGACCCTAAGATATAACCGCCACCATGTATCCATAACAGGACAGGTAAGGATTCATTATTTGATTTTGGACGATAAATTCTTAATGGTAATGGATTAGCATCAGGTCCTACAATGACTTCATCTGTTAATGAAAGGGATTCATCAACAACGGTAGGTGGTCTCATTTGCGATATTCCTTCTCTGATTGCTTGCAAGTTCTCTGGGCGTAAATCGAGGTCTTGAAACATTTCTAATCCTGGTAATAACTCTTGATTTACTCGGTTCTTCATTTTAACACCCCTATTTGTAATTGTTTTCAAATAAGTGAAGTGTATTCTAAGTAGTTTAATTGTGATAAAATCATCACAATTAAATTGTAAAGTGGATATGTTATAATCGTCAACAGAATATTCAAAAAAATAAAACTTCTTTAGTTTTATAAAAAAATATGGAATGAGAAATATGAAAAATGACGATAAAATTATATGGTTTTTGAATCATATAAGAAACAATATTTAGAAGCATACAGCCAATAAAATTCGTAATAAGTTTTAAATCTGACTTGTTCTTAAATGGGGGTACATAACCTATTTCACAAAGTATAATAGCAGCCAATACTCGATATTGAAATAGAGGTATATACATTGAAACTTATGCTATTGAAGATACCGCAATATAGATTTACGTATATATTACAAAGATGGACAAAACTAGCTTTAATGATTGTAATTGGTGAAACTTTATGAACCGTTTCTTTTATAAATTTCCCTATCATGTTTTTCAGATTTATTGTCGATGTTCCTTACTGAGATAAAACACATAGACACTGTGTAACTTAGATATCTTTAAAGGAATATATAAAAATATTAGAATAGACGCTCCCTTTGTATTGGAGCGGCTATTTTTAGACTACTATAATAGTCTGTGAATCCAGTAAAATATTTTTTCTTCCCTATAACTCTCGTAATACCAACTTAAACCTTGGAAAAATACTTCCGAATTATCCATCTTTGCGAAAATAAAATGATTCTTATTTCGGACACAAATTTTCATTAGTATTCAGAAAGGTGCTAAAAGTTGAACGAGCTATTTAGCGGAAGACACCAAAATAGTGATTCATGATTATTAACTGAGAAGTTTTTCAATCTCCTTCTCTAACTCTTCCGGCTTCGTCTGCGGTGCAAAACGATCTATCACTTTTCCATCACGCCCTATTAAAAACTTCGTAAAGTTCCACTTTACTGCCTTCATGCCAAGTATGCCTGGCGCCTGATCCGTCATATATTTATATAGTGGATGTGCACCATCACCTTTTACATCAATTTTAGCGAACATCGGAAAAGATACACCATAGTTTAATTCACAAAAACTTGTAATATCTTCTTCTGTCCCCGGTTCTTGTCCGCCAAATTGGTTGCATGGGAAACCGATTATTTCAAATCCTTGCTCTTTATACTTTTCATAAATAGACTGCAATCCTTTATATTGCGGTGTAAATCCACATTTACTTGCGACATTTACAATAAGAAGAACTTTGCCCTCATACTCTCGCAATGATTTTTCTTCCCCTGTAATTGTTTTTGCAGAAAAGTCATACACTGTCATATATATCTACTCCTCTCTATCATTTCATACTTATTCTCATCATATATGTATTTATCTCCCCCGTCTAATGACAGCGCTTTATTTTCGTTCAAAAATTCGACACAAACTACTAGACATTTCTCTTGGAAAGTTTTACAATTAAATTGTGAACAAAATGTGACAGTTTACTTTCTAAATTGTGACATTTTCAATTCCATTATAATGAAAAAAGGATGGTGTTGATAATGAAAACTGCACAACGTGAAATGATTTCAAATCGTGAGTTTTATTTCGTACTATACATGATGTTATTATTTGTTGCTGGATGGTTTATGGATGTAAATGGCCTATTTTTAAGCAAATACTTTACGCTTGCAGGAATGATTTCTCTTCCACTAGTTGGTGGTCTTGTCGGATTCTTTATTATGTCAATTAGTAAAGAGCAAAGTAAATAACAACATTACATAAAGGCAGAAAACGATTTTTCGTTTTCTGCCTTTTATTTTATAATAAAAGAATATAAAGACTATAAGGAGTGACTCATATGAAAAAGGTAGAACAATTATCCTCTCAGTTATATATCATTGATGATTACGATTTACAACATAATGAGCGTACAGGTACATACGTTTTACTAGGTGATGATATTACTTTAATCGAAACGTGTGCAGCCCCTTCTCTTCCGCACATTCTAAACGGCTTACAACAATTACGTATAGACTTAGCAGATGTTAAAAATATCATTGTTACACATGTTCATCTTGATCATGCCGGTAGCGCCGGTTTAATGATGGAAAAATGCCCAAATGCTACTCTATTCGTCCATCCACGTGGCGCTCGTCATATGATTGATCCTACAAAATTAATCCAAGGTGCCAAAGCTGTATATGGTGATGCTTTTGATGAACTCTTCAATCCAATCCTTCCTATTCCAGAAAAACGCGTCCATATTGTACAAGATGGTGACATACTGCAAATTTCAGAAAATCGAACACTCACATTTTACGATACACCAGGACATGCAAAACACCATATTAGCATCCATGACTCTTTAACAAATGGCATTTTCACAGGTGACACGATTGGTATTTATTATCGAGAACTAGCTGAACTTGGCGTTGAACTATATTTACCAACCACATCTCCATCACAGTTTCAACCAGATGCGATGATTGCAGCAAAAGACCGTATTCAAAATATGAAAGTTGACTCCATCTACTTTGGGCATTACGGTGCATCTTCCCATGTTTCTGAAGTGTATAAACAGCTTGAATATTGGCTCCCTATCTTTGTTGAGGCAGGAAAACAAGTATTTGAAAGAAATCAGGATTTTGAAACAGCAAGTCATGAACTGTGTGCTTTATTACTTGAAAAAGTATCTTCTCATCTTTCACAGCAAGACGTACCATTAACTCATTCTATTTACGATGTAATAAAACTGGATATGGAAATAAGTGCGATGGGAATTATTGATTATCTTATGAAACAAGAAAAGGCTAAAACGACTACTAACTAAATAGAAAAACATACGAGGATACTATGCTACATTTCAAGCATATATCCTCCTTTTTTGAATATGTTTTTTTATAATAAGTAGACAAAAAAAGAGGTGACATAATGAGGAAAGTTATTCAATATTTATGTTTCACTTTATTTATTGTAATATTGCTATTTACAGGAGGGAAGATTCAATTTCATCTAGATCAACAAGCTGAACTATCCTTTCATATGTACCCTCGAATATTTTTCTTTATGTTTTTCCCCTTTTTCGTCGGTGGCGTATTGCGTTTCGTTCAACTTATCAGTAACAACAAAAAACAACATGTATGGAAATTTCAACTAGATAAATTTCTAGGTATTGCGTTACCTTCAACATTGATTGGCTTTTCACCTATTCTATTATTCTCACCTATCGGACAATTCTTTCCCTATTTAACTATCCTCACTCTTTTAAATACAACATTTCCCGTAATAATAAATATAATAGCTGGTTACACATTATTAGATAGTTTCATAAGACAAGAAAATTAACATGGTCTCGCATAAAGTGAAACTTTAATCAGTGGGGGTTTTCTTCATCCCCCACTGATTATTAGTTGAACCAATCGGGCTTTTACGGGCAGTTTCTCCCCCACCTATCTCCCTCGTTTCCCTCTGAATCTTGAGGTGGGGGTCTTACTGCCCGTTAATGCGGGATAAATAAAATATACAGAAATAAAGGGAGAGTTTTGTAATCCTCTCCCTTTACTCCTCCATCACTCGTTTCCACGCGTAAGAATTATGATTTTCCTGTATAATACAGTTATCCAATGATTTACGGAGGAATGATGTAATGTTTTTTCAATTTTTTCTACTAGCAATCAATTACTCATTCAAAGTACATATAATTATTAAGCATAGTTAGCTACCTTTATTTATTAGTGCGATTCTCCTCGTAAGAGTGGCAATTCATGCGGTAAGAAAGTTCAAATGATTATTTTCTTACACTAGAAAAAAGAGCCCTTTTGTAAACAAGGGCTCTTCTTTTCATAGGCTTAATTAATCTGTTGTACCTTTTCACTTACATAATTCATAAACTGATCCGCTTGTACAAATTCCGCTTTATACGCTTCAGGAACTTCATTTACTGTTACAGCTCCGCTAGATTTAATTTTTGCTTGTATTTTTTCATATGTCATTAAAGCATCTATATACTGCTTATATTCTTCAGAAGTTAATATTTCTTTACTGGACTTTTCTCCGTTTAATTTATCAAAATATGGCTGAATCTCCATCAATCCTTTTTGCAATTCTTCTTTTTTTACTACTGATAATTGATCATAGTCAATATTACCATTTGAATCTCCGTATTCCAGTTTCGCATCTGTAATGACAGTTAAAAGTTTTGTAAACTTTTTATATTCCTTTTCTCCCATTTCTCCTTTTGCTTGCGACAGCTTAGCATCTAACCGCATATATCCTTTTAATGTTGCGTTAGCTACATGTTTTTTCACATTATCAAATGATCCATAAACCCCATCAGCCATAATAGATTGATATGCAAACCCAGTCGTTGGAATTAACAGTGCTGCTGCAAGTACCCCTGTTATAAGACGCTTTTTCATCGTTTTCCCTCCACGCTTCATTTCTATTTGCATCATTACTTTTTCTTTCAGTTCAGGTGGTGGTACAATCTCTTTCACTTCTTCTTGTATAGACTCTTTTACTCGATAATCCAAACTCACTTTGCATCCCCTACCTCTCCTAAAAAGATTTCTTCAATTTGCTCTTTTTGACGTAATTTCTTTAATGCCGCATGAATCCTCGATTTAACCGTTCCAACCGGAATATGTAAAATATTCGCTACTTCTTCTTGAGAATAATCATGTAAATAACGTAGTATAATGACTTGCTTCAATTTGTAAGGTAATTTATAAATGAGAGCAATAAGATTTTGATTCGAAAGCTTATTCACAACATCACCAGAAAAATCGAATTCAATGGGCTTCCTCTGTTCTTCCGCTTTCTTTACTATACGTAGACGCATCCACCTTTTTCTCCTATATGAATGAATTTGCCTTATAGCAAGTCCCATTAACCAAGGCCGAAAAGGTCGATCCCTATCATACTTGCCAAGTGATTGATACAGCTGTATATATATTTCCTGAACTACATCATCTACATCTGTTTTTTCTTCTATCAAAAAGTGGGCTGTCTTATAAACATCTTGAATCGTTTTATCATACAGTTCACTGTATGACGCTTGATTTCCTGATAAAGTCCGCCCGATGAGATGGTGATAGTCTGTTTCCTCGTCCATTTATCTTCCCTCCTTTGTCTTACACTATATATTGGCAAGTAAAAAACATTTCGTTCGATTTTTTAACATATTTTTTATATAAATTGATGTAAACTCAATTACTTCATAACGTTAGCTTATAATCCACCATAACAATTATATAATTTTCCGTTTTATGATGGGTGTTTAAAATAATAAGTAGAATCTATTGTAGGAGGAGCGATATGAAAGCTATTGTTGTAACTGCATTCGGTGGACCTGAAACAATGAAGTATACAGAAGTAGATATGCCGACTTTCAATGAAAAGCAGGTGTTAATTCGCGTTATTGCTACAAGCGTCAATTTTGCTGATATTAAATCTCGTTATGGTAAAAAGGGAAGCGGAACACTCCCATTTATTCCTGGAATAGACGCCGCAGGTATTGTAGAACAAGTAGGTTCTGATGTGAAAAACATTCGCGCTGGACAGCGTGTAATCGCCTTTCCTCTGAATGGATCGTATGCTGAATATATTGTCGCTAATGAAAACCTTACGTTTGTGTTACCTGATGAAGTTGACTTCACAATCGCAGCCGCTTGTCCTGTTGTATCTTTTACGAGTTACAACCTGCTTGAAAATGTAGCAAGATTACAGCAAGGTGAAACCGTTCTTATTCATGCAGCAGCTGGTGGAATTGGAACGACAGCTATTCAATTAGCAAAAATATTAGGCGCTGGTAAAATTATTGGAACAGTCGGAAGTGAAGCAAAAAAGAAAGTTGCTTTAGATGCTGGTGCTAATCATGTTATTTGTTATCAAGATGAGGACTTTAGTAAAAAGGTAAATGAACTTACTTGTAGTAATGGCGCCGATGTTATTTTGGATTCCATTTCAGGTACAGTATCAGAAAAAAGCTTAGAATGTTTAGCTTACTACGGTCGTCTTGTCCACTTTGGTAATGCCAGTGGCGAAATTGGCACATTCCGAACAAAAGATTTACATGCAAGTTGCCGTTCAATTCTTGGCTTTAGTTTTGGAACAACTCGTAAGAAACGTCCTCACTTACTTCATCATACTGCTAATCAAGTTTTTCAGTATTTACGTGATGGAAACTTGCAAATTGCAATTGGTCAACGCTTTACACTTCAACATGCAGGGAAAGCACATGAATGGGTCGAAAGTAGACAAAGTACTGGAAAAATCATTTTGGATATTAAATAGAGGTGTCATTCATGGGATCACGAATTATGCATTTGATTATTGCAAATGGTATTGCAGAGAAATTGTCCATCCAAGATCAAACATCTTTCTTACTTGGGGGAGTAGCTCCTGATGCAGTTCGTTCAAAAAAAGAAAAAGAAGCTTCCCATTTTTATGCGGGTACGACTAAGAACTATACAAGAAGGATAGATTATGATTCATTTTTTCATAAATATGAATCATTTATGGATTCCCCTTTTATTTTAGGTTATTACACACACCTTATTGCCGATGATAGCTGGCTAAACGGTTTTTTTCTTCCTTGGCTCAAAAATAGAATCGAGCATGACCAAACAATTTTATCCCTGTATCATCATGATTTTAAATTATTGAATGCAAAACTATTACATCATTACGATAAAGAGCAGCAATTCCTTTCTATTCTTAATCAAAAAGCAAGCATACCAAAGCTTGAGGAAGTAACAGAAGAAAATGTTCTAATTTTTAAAAAGCTTATTTTTGATGATATGGTATATCCACACCAAGATCTGCATGCTGAATTACAAGTGTTTACCTTTGATCAAATCATCGGTTATGTAGAAACTGCTATTGAAAAAGGTGTTTTCTTTTTAGAAAAGCACTATTAAATGATAATGTTGATAATCAGCTTCAGGCCTACAAGAATCAAAAGGTTCTTGTAGGCCTGAAGTTATTTCATTAATGAATCAATGACGCTCTCAAATTTTTAATTCCATTTTCCAAATAACCCTTTAAGCAAGTTAACACATATACCCAGCCTTCTTTTTGTCCCATCATTTTGTTTACGATTTCGGGGTCATTTTCTTTCAAACCTGATTCATTTACTTCAATCATTGTACTCGTATTATCTAACTCACTTAGTGTAATCGTAACAACCGTTTCATCATCATATCCTCCCCATGAGAATACGATTTTTCTATTTTCCTCAATCTCTAATACATGTATTACGACTTCCGCATTGTATTCATCATATCTCCAAGTTATCGTCTTGCCTTGTTCCATTCTTCCAGTTCCTGATGAAAACCAATAATTAGACATTTTTTCAGGATCTACTATGGCTTCAAACACCTCATTGGCCGGCTTGAACATTTTAAATTTCGTAATCACTTGAGTATCCATACTAAATCAACCCTCTTTCGATATATTGAATGACTCTTTCATATTATAGAACGAACGTTCTTTCCATTCAAATAACAACATCGGTATTTGACATTACTTTTAAAAAATCTTGGCTTTCAGCATCGTATACAAAAATAATAAAAAGACGTAACTGCTTTATACATGCAGACACGTCTTCTCACTTTTATTATTCCACTATTAATGGAAACCTCACATTATCTAGGCTTTCTTTTCCCATTAAATGCTGGTTTCTTTTTCTTTGGTGCTTTCGGTTTCGATTCTACAAATGTTCCTTTAAACATCTCTTGTTTCTTAAACTGAATGCCTAACTTCTTCGCAAATTGAAGTAGTTTACGCTCTTCTTGCGGAGTAACAAGGGAAACAACTGTCCCCTCTTTCCCCATACGTCCTGTACGGCCTGAACGGTGAATATATTGGTCTAATGTATCTGGTAATTCTAAGTGAATTACGTGTGTTAAATCATCAATATCTAGTCCGCGTGCTGCAATATCAGTTGCAAGTAGAATTTCTAATTTCCCTTGACGGAATGCTCGCATCGTTGCTTCACGTTCTTGTTTGGTTGCTTCCGCATGAAGTGCTGCTGCTTTCATTTTGCGATATTTTAGCTTTTCAGCAATTTCATCTAAACGATATGGATCATTTAAGAATGCCACTGCTTTTACATTGCCAATATGCATAATTCTTCTAACGTAATCATTTTTTTCACGACGCTCACAAACGATATACGTATGTTCAACTAAACTTTTTGTTTCCGCACGTTTAATGCGAACTAACTGTGGCTGGACCGCAAAATCGCGTGCTACTTCTTCTGCGTCTTTTGTCATTGTTGCAGAGAAGAATACTAATTGACGATCGCGCATTGTTGATTTGATTACATCAAACACCGATTCCATCATCTTTTGTTTTACAATTTGATCAAACTCATCAAATACAATTGTCTTTACTTCATGCATTTTTAACTTTTTCATGCGAATTAATTCTAAAATACGTCCTGGTGAACCAACAATTACCTTCGGATGTTTCTTCAACTTTTCCACTTGGCGCTTAATATCCGCACCACCAATTAAAGATGCACCTGAAATATCAGTTCCTGCTGTAAACTTTTGAACTTCTTCATGAATTTGCATAACAAGTTCACGTGTTGGAGCTAAAATTACAACTTGTGGTTGTTTCACTTCAGGATTAATTTTATGTAAAAGTGGTAATAAGTACGCTAATGTTTTCCCTGTTCCAGTTGGAGATTCAGCTATAACGTCTTGTCCTTCTAAAATAGTTGGAATTGCTTGTTTTTGAATTTCAGTAAACTCTTTAAAACCAGCCTTCTCCCAAGCTTGTTGCAAAAATGGTTGCATATCTTTTATCATTTGTTTTTCTCCTTTATCTCTATTTTTGAAGAAAATGTTGTATTGCTCGCACCGTTTCTATCATGTGAGAAATAACAGCTATTAAATCATCAACATGGTCTTCTGTAATCGCTTTTTGAAATAGAACTTCTACCTTATTATGATATGAAATCGCTTGCTTATTATATTCGTATGAAATTTGTTGCGTAATCATTCGCTCTTTTCCCCAGATAGATTGTAACAAATTTTCAATTTCTTGACAGTCAGTTTCTGGGTGCTGCAGTGGAAATGTAAACCCTAATTTCATTTCACACCCCGGTATAAACTGAGGTACTTCTAAAATCTCACCCGATAAATTCTTCGCATCTACAGATAATGAAAATGTCGCTTCTACTAGCGTTTCAAACGGTTCATTTAATTGAAATGAAATATTGTATATACGACTTAGCGATGCAAGGTCCATCATATCTTTTCGATCCGTTACAAGAATATCGCCATGTAAATCAAAATCATAGATAGCCCCTTCAACGATTACTTTTAAGTTGTCAAAAGCAGTTGGATCAAACATAATTTCCTCCAAAAAACAGGCGCCTTTCGATGGAAAGGCGCCACTTGATGTATATATAGTTTACAGATAAACGAGATGAATTACAACCTTTTAGAATAAACCTACTGCTTTCCCATCTTCATTTACGTCCATTTGAAGTGCAGCTGGTTGTTTTGGAAGACCTGGCATTGTTAACATTGTTCCCGTTAACGCTACAATAAATCCTGCACCGATAGATGGTTTCAGTTCACGGATTGTAACAATAAAGTCAGATGGTCGACCTAATTTTGTTGCATCATCAGAAAGAGAGTATTGTGTTTTTGCCATACATACTGGGAGGTTACTCCAACCCTCTCCTGCAAATTGAGTCAATTGCTTACGTGCTTTCGGAGCAAATTCAATATCTTTTGCACCGTATACCTTTTGAGCAATTGTACGGATTTTTTCTTCTAATGGCAATTCTAAATCATAAAGTGGTGCGTATTTGTTGTCACCTTTTTCAATTACCTTTAATACTTTCTCAGCAAGGTCCACACCGCCTTGACCACCTTTTTCCCAAACTTCTGTTAAGGATACTTCGTAGCCACGCTCGTTGCACCATTCTTGTAAGTATGCAACTTCTGCATCTGTATCTGTAATAAATTTGTTAATTGCGATTACGAATGGAACACCGAACGCTTGAATTGTTTCAACGTGTTTTTGTAAGTTTTCCATTCCTTTTGCTAACGCATCTACATTTTCTTCTTTTAACTGATCTTTCGCTACGCCGCCGTGCATTTTAAGCGCACGAATTGTCGCAACGATAACGACTGCTTCTGGTTTAATACCAGCTGCACGCGCTTTAATATCTAAAAATTTCTCAGCACCTAAGTCCGCACCGAAACCAGCTTCCGTAATAACATAATCACCTAATTTTGCTGCCATTGTTGTAGCAATAACACTGTTACAACCGTGAGCGATATTAGCGAATGGTCCGCCATGAATGATTGCTGGTGTATTTTCTAATGTTTGTACTAAGTTTGGTTTTAACGCATCTTTTAATAGAAGTGTTAACGCTCCTTCTACACCTAAATCTTTAACTGTTACAGGCTCATTGTCCATATTATAAGCAACGACAATGCGAGATAAACGTGCTTTTAAATCTTGAATATCTGTCGCAAGGCAGAATACAGCCATAATTTCAGATGCTACTGTAATATCAAAACCGTCTTCACGTGGTACACCTTGAACTGGTCCGCCAAGACCAATTACTACATTACGCAGTGCACGGTCATTTAAATCGACACAACGCTTCCAAACAATTTTACGTGTATCAATTTTAAGTGTATTTCCTTGTTGAATATGATTATCAATAAACGCTGCTAATGCGTTATTTGCAGTTGTAATGGCATGAATATCACCCGTAAAGTGAAGGTTGATGTCTTCCATTGGCACAACTTGTGAATAACCTCCACCTGCTGCACCGCCCTTTAGTCCCATTGTTGGTCCAAGTGATGGCTCACGAAGTGCAATTACTGCTTTTTTACCAATTTTATTAAAAGCTTGACCTAAACCAACTGTTACCGTTGATTTACCTTCTCCTGCTGGAGTCGGGTTAATCGCTGTTACTAAAACAACTTTTCCGTCCTTCTTTGTTTGTAAGCGCTTAAAAATATCAAGAGATAATTTCCCTTTATAATGACCATATGGCTCTAATTCTTCTTCTAAAAGGTTCAACTCAACCGCAATCTCTTGAATTTTCTTCATACTTGCTTCTTGTGCAATTTCAATATCGGATTTAACTGTTGTAGTAGTTGTCATATACCCTAGTCCCCCTTTAATTGGTTCTGCCCATATTGTATCAGTTTTTTGTATTTTCTGCACTTATTTACCCCCTAAATTTTGCGCATTTCTTCAGGTATTATTTTTTCAACATAAATACCCATAAAAATGTTAGCGCTTGTTGCAGTTCTACCGATAATTGTCCAAGCATTTTTTCATTTACTCCTCGTTTATATACGCCTATACCATCCACGATTTGAAACCCTTGCTCCTCTGCAAGCTTTTCAAATTCCCAAGGCATCATCGTATTACAAACGACATCTTTTCCATATAAACGAGGATAGCTATTTTCACGTGGTTTTGCTGTTGGCCCTAAAATAGCAATACACGCATATCCATCAGGCCTCAAAACACGCTTTATCTCATGTAACGCCTGTAGTGGCTGTTCTGTCCATTCTAACGAGTTCACTGCTAATATTGCTGGAAATTGCTCATTTTCAAAAGGCAATGAAGAAAGATCTCCCTTTACAAAGGACAAATTAGGCCCTTCTCCGCGTTCTTTTCCCTTTTGAATCATTTGCTCGGATAAATCTACACCGCACGCCTTATATCCTGCTAGACTTAATTTATATGTACCATATCCATCGCCGCAGCCGACATCTAAAACTGCCACACCATTTTCTACATACTTTTCAAAAAATGGGATGATTGTACTACGACTTCCATGATCCCACATTTCCCCGCTATTTTGATTCCAAGATTCTGCATTGTTGTCCCATTTTTTTTCTGCGGATTTATGCCAATTAAACTTTGTCATGTTTCCCCCTACTTTCACTTGTTTTCATTCATTCCATTCTACATCATTTTCCTATATTCCTGTTTATTCTCATGGAGAGATGGATAAGATAGCAACAGACTCATGCATTCTCCAAATTTTGCTTCACTTGGATATAACTCATACTCATGTTCTTTTCTTTATGAAAAATAATAAAGATACACCCAATTGAAAGAGAGGGATGTACATGCCGAAAAAGCGAACACATCATTTTAAAAGTGGTGAAAAAAACGAAGAATATGCAGCTGAAATCACGCCAGGGCATCTTCCAATTAGACATAGACGTAAAGAAATTGCACATGAAATAGAAGGCACAAACACTGGTACACTTATCGGTTATGTAGCACTATTTCTTTCTTTATTCTCGATTGCCTTTTATCCAGTTACCCTTGGTTCCCTTTCCATTTTAATTGGCTTATTGGCTGTTAATTTTGGAGCAAAAACACTTGGATATACAGCCATTGGATTTGGTAGTTTTTCTGTTTTATTTACATTATTGTATCCACTTGCTTTATCAGCATTATAAAAACACACCAAGTATTTGAACTGCACCCCAATTGTTAGACACAATTAACAATTGGAGGTGTAGTTTTTTTATGGCAAAGTTTTCATTAGAAG
>NZ_JAGDQK010000049.1:0-43275 GCF_017498755.1 Bacillus sp. XF8
GAAAGGATAACGTTTTTTGGTATTTGAGGGTATTAAAATTTCCTAAGTTGATGGGCATGTATGGTGACCCCTTATAGGGGGATCACCTCATGGCTATCAGCCTAACAATAGAAACTACCCCAGAACGAAATTTTTTTACATTTTTCTCGTTTTGGGGCTACTTCAAAATCTTAGCTTGATGGGTATGGGGTGCTACCCCATCACCATCAACTTAAGAATACAAAATTACTCCAAAATGATAAAAATGAACTTCGTTGCTATAAAAAACACAAAATTACCGTTTAGGGGGTATTTTAAAATCTTAGCTTGATGGGATGGGTATGTGGCGGGACTACTGTATATTAAAAGACATATGAAAGTAGAAACACTGGATATGTGGTATACTTTTCTGAGACGTTTTAATTATTGAGGAAAGAATAACACCCATTATTTATAAGTAGACAATATAGTATCGGGGTTAGAAAAGAGGTATTTGTTGTGAAAAAAATAAGAAAAGCGATTATTCCTGCAGCTGGTTTAGGTACACGTTTTTTACCAGTGACAAAGGCAATGCCAAAAGAAATGCTTCCAATTGTTGATAAGCCAACAATCCAGTACATTGTAGAAGAAGCAGTTGCATCTGGTATTGAAGATATTATTATTGTTACGGGTAAAGGAAAGCGTGCTATCGAAGATCATTTTGATAATGCGTTTGAATTAGAACAAAATTTATTAGAGAAGAAAAAGTTTGAATTACTTGAAAAAGTACAAGCTTCTTCAAAAATGGTAGATATTCATTATATCCGTCAAAAAGAACCAAAAGGACTAGGTCATGCTGTTTGGTGTGCACGTAAGTTTATTGGTGATGAACCATTCGCTGTATTACTAGGTGATGATATTGTACAAGCCGAGAAACCATGTTTACGTCAATTAATGGATGAATATGATAAAACACTTTCATCAGTAATTGGTGTACAAACTGTTCCGGAAGAAGAAACACATCGTTACGGAATCATAGATCCATTAGAGCAAGTGGGACGTCTTTATCAAGTGAGTGATTTTATTGAAAAGCCAGCACAAGGTACAGCACCATCAAACTTAGCAATTATAGGTCGTTACATTTTTACGCCGGAAATTTTTAAGTTTTTAGAAGAGCAAAATATTGGTGCTGGTGGTGAAATCCAATTAACAGATGCTATTCAAAGCTTAAATGAAATTCAACGTGTATTTGCTTATAACTTTGAAGGAAAGCGTTACGATGTTGGAGAAAAATTAGGATTTGTTCGAACGACAATTGAAATGGCACTTCAACATGAAGAACTGCGTGAAGATATTTTAGGATTTATGAAGAAAAGTTTACAAAAATAAGAAAATTAAATTCGGTTTTTAACTTCCCAAAAATGTATTAACATGGGTTTTATGTCATTCGGTTGACAGGACTTCATCGCTATCAAGCTAAAAAATTGTATCCATAACACGAAAAAACGCTATTCTTTTTGTAGAAATATACAGAAAGGGTGGCGTTTTTGGTATGAATTTATCGATTTCTGATGAATTACAATTGTTTTCTAAAGAATTACAGCAACATATGTCACCACATGCTCTGGATCAATTAGCTAGAAAAGTAGGATTTGTTCAACGAAGAAGTAAATATCGTGCACAGGATTTTGTTGCTCTGTGTGTTTGGTTAAGCCAAGATATAGCTCATACCTCATTGGCACAATTATGTAGTCGATTAGAAGCTAACACCTGTATTTCTATGAGTCCAGAAGGACTCAATCAACGCTTTAATTCTCAGGCTGCACAGTTTTTACAACAAATACTAGCATATTTACTTCATCAACAATTTTGTTCTACTAACAAAATTACAACTCTGTATTCAAATTATTTTCGTCGTATTCGTGTATTGGATTCTACACATTTTCAGGTTCCGGATAAATTCGCTTCTACATATCAGGGCTCAGGTGGTAGTGGGAACAGTGCAATTGAATTAACAATAGAAGAGTTAGAACGATATTCAAACTATTAAAAGTGGATTGATGTCTGTAAAGGATACATAAACTAAGGAAGGTATACAAATTTCTCCTCTTTCTTGTCCAAATAAATGGATAGGAAAGAGGATATTTTTTAAATAAAAGACAAGTGGATTTGTTCCCGTAAGATTCAAATTTCCAGGAAATAGATGGGAAATTTTGTGTGTTTAAACCATTAACCATAAACACTAGTAAGAAATTTGGAAATAATAGATAGTTCTCATGTAGTTCTAAGTTATAACGCGAAGCTTTTTTATTCAGTGATTTAGAGTACAGACATTGGTTAATTATAGAATACGATTAAAGGGTTATAGATTTTTGTGAACAACCTTTACTAATGAATGCACATATAAATGGCGAATTAATGACTTCTATACAGCTGTGAAGAAATATAGTTCTTTATTTTAATTAATAAATTTGTTATTGATAATCATGAAATATATATAAATTATATACAACTGAAGCAATCTCTTTATAAAAAAAGTATCCATTTTCTTGTCTAAAAAGTATCTACTTTCATGTCTTTCTACAACAAAAGGGGGAAGGGTATGAATCGATACTTTATATTAAATTCTTATTTAACAGATAGCTGTGTTTATTAGGAGTCAAGTTAAAATGCTAGTGTTTTTTCTTGTTTCTTCAGTTGAATCAGGTAAATCTGAGAAATGATAAATAAGGAGCTCCGTTTATTCATAATAGCTATGTAGAAAAAGTTTGTAGATTGAGTTATAATTATACTTATTAAATTTGTACCTATAAATTTAATAAGTGTATACAAATTTAATTTATTGCTATGAAATGGAGGTATGTGTTTTGAAGTTTCCACATGATTTTTTATTTGGGGCTGCTTCAGCTTCTTATCAAGTAGAAGGTGCATGGAATGAAGATGGAAAAGGTGTTACGAATTGGGATATGTTTTCAAAAATTCCTGGTAAAACATACAATGGGACAAATGGTGATGTAGCTGTTGATCATTATCATCGATATAAAGAAGACATTCGATTAATGGCTGAAATGGGACTAGAGTCTTATCGTTTTTCTATTTCTTGGGCGAGAATTTTACCGACTGGAGATGGAGAGATAAACGAAAAAGGGATAGAATTTTATAACAATGTTATCGATGAATGTTTACAATATGGGATTGTACCGTTTGTGACCTTATACCATTGGGACTTACCGTTAACATTAGAACAAGATGGTGGATGGACGAATAAGCGAACAGCAGAAGCTTTTGTAAAGTATGCAGAAATTTGCTTTAAAGCATTTGGGGATCGGGTAAAACATTGGATTACATTTAATGAAACAGTAATGTTTTGTGGCTTAGGATATTTAAAAGGAGCTCATCCACCAGGGATTCAAAATGATATGCCGAAATATTTTCAAGCCACTCACTATGTGTTTTATGCGCATGCTAAAACGGTTGAAATTTACAAGCAATTAAAGCAATATGGAGAGATTGGGATTACACATGTTTTCTTACCTGCGTATAGTGTGGATAATCAGCCAGAAAATATACTAGCAGCAAATCACGCAAATGAATATGAAACATTTTGGTATTATGATCCAGTATTGAAAGGTCAGTATCCATCTTATGTTGTACAACAATTAAAAGAAAAGGGCTGGACACCAAATTGGACGATTGAAGAATTAAAAATCATAAAACGAAATGCTGAGAAAAATGACTTTATTGGTTTGAATTATTATCAACCTATAAGAGTTGAACGATATAGTAAAGATATTAAGAATGAGGAACATTCTAGAGAGAGCTCTACTCTTGCACCAGGTAACCCTTCTTTTGATGGATTTTACCGAACAGTTAAGATGGAAGATAAAACATATACAAAATGGGGATGGGAAATATCATCAGAAGGATTTTTAGATGGCTTGCATATGTTGAAAGACCGATATGGTGATATTAAAATGTACGTGACAGAAAACGGACTTGGTGATGAAGATCCAATCATTGATGGAGAAATTGTAGATGTTCCAAGAATTAAATATATTGAAGAGCATTTAAAAGTTGTAAAGCGTGCGATTCAAGAAGGGATTCATTTAAAAGGGTATTATGCATGGTCAGTGATTGATCTGTTAAGTTGGTTAAATGGTTATAAAAAGCAATATGGCTTTATTTTTGTTGACCATAATGATAACTTAAAACGTAAGAAGAAACTTTCGTTTCATTGGTATAAGCATATTATCGAAACGAGAGGAGAAGAGTTATAAAAAGGAAAAGAGAATTTTAGGAGACGGAATATGACTGTAAAGTACAAAAAAATTGCCGATATTTTAGAGAAAGATATTCGCGATGGAATGTTCGATGAGACGAAAAAATTACCAACAGAAGAAGCATTAATGAATAGATTTCAAGTGAGCCGAAATACGATACGTAAAGTTGTTAGTCAGCTTGTCAATAGAGGGTATATTTTTCAAGTACAAGGAAGTGGGATGTTTTTACGAGAAACATCTGTAACAGATTACATTAATTTAGGAAGTCTACGTGGTTTAACAAAAAATCTTGCTTCGCAAAATATTGAAACGAAAGTATTAGAATTAAAGGTAATAGAGGCCAACGAGACAATAGCAGAACGGATGCAATGTCAGTTAGGAACGAAGCTATATTTTTTAAAACGATTACGAATTGTAGACGATAAATCGTTTTCTATTGAAATAAGCTTCTTTAAAAAAGATATTGTTCCATATTTAAATGAAGAAATTGCATTGAAATCCATATACAGCTATTTAATTGAAGATTTACAGCTCAATATCGGATTTGCTGATAAAGTAATTAGTTGCGAAAAAGCAGATAAAGAAAGTGCACAATTATTAGAAATACACGAACATGATCCAGTACTTCTAATCGAAAATACAGTACATCTTGTAAATGGAACGATCTTTGAGCTATCTCAATCTATGTTCCACTATCAAAAGACTAAGCTTTTAAATCGAATTAATTTTAAATAAAGTGAAGTTTCTCTCGAGCTAGAGAAGTGCAAATTCATCAAGTTAAAAATATTTGTACACAAAACCTGGTCTTTCCATATAGTTTTTAGGAGGGTAATTATGAATATAGAGAAGGTAGAAGTAGGTGGGGAAAATATTGCCGTCGTGAGAAGCGATGAGATATTAATACGAGATGTTCAGTCAGCTTTGGATTTTATGGCAACCGTACAATATGAAGCAGCTTGCAATCGTATCGTTATAAGAAAATCTCTACTAAGTGAAAGTTTTTTTGATTTGAAAACACGACTTGCAGGCCAAATCCTTCAGAAGTTCATCAATTATCGAGTGAAGGTTGCAATTATTGGAGATTTTTCTGCGTATTCAAGTCAAAGCTTAAAAGACTTCATCTATGAATGTAACAGCGGATACGATATCTTTTTCTTACCAACTGAACAACAAGCGATTGAAAAGTTAAGCACGTTGAAGTAGAAGATGGAAAGATCACTGTAGGTCCCGAAGGTATAAGTGAAAGAATTAGAACAATATCTTGTAAAATAGTTGGCTCCTTTCATAGGGGCTTTTTTTAGTTAAACATAAATAATTTCACATACTGTATTTACTAATAAAAATAATACTTATTCACTAAGGGGTTCTTATCCTTTTTAGTTAGTGCTGAAGCGTAACTTGCGAAATATGTCACTGTACCGGTATTTATATGAAAATGTGATACGATTATGAAAAGGGAGTGGTTCATATGAAGGATTTACAAGAACAAATATATGAATAACTAAAAGAGAAAAAAGAGCAAATCACTGTATTTTTAAAGAGTGGCGTTCGGATACCTGGGCAGATTCTCGCAATGGACCAATTCACTGTTCTTATGATGGTTCATGGTAAGCAGCAACTCGTATACAAACAAGCCATTTCAACAATTACTACATAATACATATTAGAATTATGTAAGGTTTTCTAGATATTATACGTATATTCAACAAATTAATTCTCTTTATTTTATTGCTATAATTGGCATTAACAAAGAAGAAACAGATACCGAACTTGATACGTTTTTCATATAATTTGGATATAACAATATATTTAATAAAAAAACTACTTTTCTTTTTTCCATGATATTAAAAATTCCTCACTGTGTCCTTCCGTTTTAATTTTCACCTTATATGTACCATCTTTTGATACTTTGATATTTTTTCATATTTTCCATTATTAAATTCTAGTATTGTATTATCATTTGAATCCACAACATAAGCAGTTATAGTTCCTTGTTTCGTAATACCTACTCTTCATCTTTTTTGACTTTCATATCTTGAGTTGCAGAACCAGAGAATTTTTTATACTTCCCAGATATACTATCTGAAGAACCATGTACTTTCCCACCGACAATTGTTCCCTCTCTAGTAAAATAACCACTAAGCACTACTAAACATAAAAGAAACAAAATTGTATTTTAAATTATTTTCAACATAACTCCTCCTCCTATCCTAAATATTTATGTACTTATTTTTAATACTCGAAGCGTTTAGAGGTAGTTTTTACTGTTTCTATGCTTTTCTTTAATGCTTCCGTTGCTTTATCATCTGGTAAACCTAGGGAGTGAGTTAGATATAACATATCTGACTTTGATAGGACGTTATAAAGTGCGTCTTCGTAGTCTCTCGGAAGTCTCTCTTTTTTCACTTCTAAAAACGCGTTTTTTAGTTGTGTAACCTGTAACTCCATGTCGGAAATAGTGGGAACTCCGTTTTTAGATTCCTTTAAAATTTCATTCGCTTTATTCATAAAATCCTTTATCGTTTGTTTATCCCAGGATTTTGAAGCCGTTCCGCCTTCTGTTTTTTTTAATTCTTCGATTTCTTTAGTTAATTCCTTAACTCGTTCATCTTCCTTCGAAGAACATCCTGTAAATAATAATGCCGTTGTTGCTAGTGTAAATAAAACTTTTTTCATAATGTTATTTCCTCTCTTTGTTAATAGTCTTAATCTGATCTTTATATTCTCCTCTTAAAGGTTTTCTTTTTTATCTTTAGGTAATAAATCAATAACATTTGGAGCTTCAAAACTATTGTAATCTCCAATATTCACTTCTATATCTACTTGCTTTTCTATAACTTCTTCCTGATAATTCAACTAAAGTTTTATCACTAATAGAATTACTCATATTTTTCTCCCAAATATATTATTTTAGTATAAATCTTTTTGAAAGGGAAAATATGGTTTTTTTCTAAAAAAGAATATTATAATTCTAATAATTTTAGCTATTATAGTTTTAATCATAGGTTATACGATATCGATTATCCAAAATGACAACCAGACAAAAGAAAAAGCTGCTAAAGTTGCAATACAACATATAAAAACGAAAAAAATAAGGAAGTCTTGATATTATTGTAACTTAGGTTAATATTAGACCAACAATTAGCAGAGGCTTTTATTGATGTTATTAGCTGTAAAAAAATGACGAAAAAGAAAATCTCCTGTTACAAAAAATAAAACTTAAAATTATTTAGAGAGTTAGCCGAGATACGTGTGAAAATGAGCTATATAATGGAATTTATCCCTATTAAATGACCCGTATAGATTTATTCTATATAATAGAATATAAAGCATGGCAACCAGCTTTTTCTAAAGGAGAAAATGATGAAAGCCCAACGCTTGCTGCACTAGCAAAAAAATATAGTCAGTTGCCTGTAATTGTAAATGGCAGTTTCCATGATTCAGAAAAAGCGAGAGAAATCGTTGGAAAAGGCGAAGCGGATGTGATTACTTTAGGTAGAGGAGCACTAGCTAACCATGATTGGGTCAACAAAGTGAAAAATGGAGAGCCATTAGCAGAGTTTAATCCAGAAAAAGTATTGAGTCCGAATGCAAAAATTAAGGAATTTGAAATATAAGTCTTATATAAAGTGAGATTGTATAATTAAAAAGAATGCCGATGAATAGTCTATATAAGAGGCTTTCTAGGTGTTCTTTTTTGATATTATCCAATGTTATTAATAGAAGTTTGAAGCCGATGCTTAACATTAGCTTCAATTACAAATGAGCATTCGTCGCGATTTTCTGCGGATGTGAATTTTTTGAGGGAATCTTCACGTAAATTCAATTATATTGAAATTATGGTTTGTATTTCTAATATAGATGTTATTTTCTATTTAATTTACATATATTAATTTCCAGGAAAAGTAATTGTATTTTTCAGATAAATAAATTATTATGAAATAAGTAATTTTTTAATTTTATGACGAAGGAGAGATGGGTGAATTTTCGTACTATTATGAATGATCAGAGGGAAGTGGGGAATGATTTTAGGGCATCTTTTAAGAGAGAGACAAAAGTGACGCTTGCTTTATGATTTTTTACCTAATAGGAATTGTAGTATCCTATTTCGCTTATGAATCGTGGATGAGGAGGAAATGGAGTGGCAAATAAAGAACTAAAAAGGGGATTGGAAGCGCGTCATATTCAGATGATTGCTTTAGGCGGTACAATTGGTGTTGGTTTATTTATGGGTTCTGCCAGCACGATTCAATGGACAGGCCCGTCAGTAATGCTTGCTTATGCAATCGCAGGTATTTTTATATTTTTCATTATGCGTGCGATGGGAGAAATGTTGTATGTAGAGCCAGGAACAGGTTCATTTGCGACATTTGGCCATAAGTATATACATCCATTAGCAGGGTATATGACGGCATGGAGTAACTGGTTCCAGTGGGTAATCGTCGGAATGTCAGAAATTATAGCGGTTGGGGCATATATGCAGTATTGGTTCCCGGATCTGCCTGCTTGGGTGCCAGGTATTATCACAATGGTGATTCTTGGTGCGGCGAACTTAATTTCTGTTAAATCATTTGGTGAATTTGAATTTTGGTTTGCAATGATTAAGATCGTTACCATTGTGTTAATGATTATTGCGGGATTTGGGCTTATTTTCTTCGGATTTGGTAACGGAGGGAATGCAATCGGTTTATCTAACCTTTGGGAAAATGGCGGCTTCTTTACGGGCGGCTGGTCAGGATTCTTCTTTGCTCTATCACTAGTTGTTGGAGCTTACCAAGGTGTTGAATTAATTGGGATTACAGCTGGTGAAGCAAAAGATCCGAAGAAAACGTTAACGAAAGCAATTCAAAGTACGATTTGGCGTATTTTAATCTTCTATATTGGTGCAATTTTTGTTATTGTAACTGTTTACCCTTGGGATCAACTAAATTCGATTGGAAGCCCGTTTGTAGCAACTTTTGCGAAAGTTGGGATTACAGCAGCAGCTGGCCTGATTAACTTTGTCGTAATTACAGCTGCAATGTCTGGCTGTAACAGTGGTATTTACAGTGCGGGACGTATGCTTTATACATTAGGAATAAATGGACAAGCACCAAAATACTTCGCAAAAATTTCCCGTAACGGTGTGCCTTTATTTGGTACGATTGGTGTGTTAGTTGGTTTAGCGATTGGCGTTATTTTAAGTTATATTGCACCGAAAAACTTATTCGTGTATGTATACAGCGCAAGTGTACTTCCTGGTATGGTTCCGTGGTTTGTCATTCTGATTAGTCAAATTCGATTCAGAAAAGCAAAAGGAGCTGAAATGGAAAATCATCCGTTCAAAATGCCTTTTGCGCCTGTTACAAATTATTTAACGATTGTCTTTTTAATTATGGTATTAATTGGTATGTGGTTCAATGAAGATACACGAATCTCACTTATTGTAGGAATTATTTTCCTAGCGATCGTTGTCATTAGTTTTTATGTTTTTGGAATAGGGAAGCGTGTTCCAGTTGATGTTAAAAAAGAGAATGAAGTGGCTAACCGTTAATTCGCTTTGATTGGTTAACATTTTTCTAATTAATAATTTTAAAAATTTTTGATGTAGGTATAAAGAAGCCCAAATGTATCAGAGAGCTAATATAAAGCAAACAACCGATGAGAAAGACTCAGTAGGTTGTTTGCTTTTTTGTTGGTATTGTTCTTTTTAATAACTTCAAAAGGAAGTTTACATTTCTTTTTTACTTTTTAGTGGTAGTAATTTCTTAGAATCCCTATTTTATACTCGTAAAGTGGATGAGCAAAAAGTTGTAAAAGTGGATGGTCCTTTTTAAATAAATATCCCTTATTATAAAAGAGAAAGATAGTATTCTTTAAGTATCTCGGTTATGTTCTCATCCGGAAAAATATAAACTTTTAAGT
The DNA here is from genome assembly GCF_017498755.1 of Bacillus sp. XF8. NCBI lineage: Bacteria > Bacillati > Bacillota > Bacilli > Caryophanales > Bacillaceae > Bacillus > Bacillus sp. XF8. The sequence continues at coordinate 10,143 of NZ_JAGDQK010000049.1, forward strand.
TGAAAGATTAGATTTTCTGTTCGAATAGACGGTTTTTAGAGAGGGGGAAGCCAATGAAATTTGCAATTTCGTTAGTCGTTATTATTGTAATTGTATCACTCTTGGGAACGGTACTAGTGGCAAGAAACGTGGAGGAAAAATACGGTCAGTCTACGAAGCAAAATGTGACGAACTTGTCTGCTATTTATATCGTCCTTCTTTTAAGCCTTCTCGTAGGAGTTACGTGGTATGCGGTTGTCGTTTTGTAGTTTTTCTATTTTCGATAAGTAGATAGTCTAAATTATAATAGTTGGAATGGTTATTTCTTAGCACTATTCTTTGTTATAAGGATGGAAAGATTATATTATCTTTTAACGAAAAGAAGTTCCATTCCTCAAGTATGTGGGTGTAGTAGAAGAAGGGGGTTATATGTCTGTTTAGTTACTACTATTCGCATTGTAGAATGAGTGAATATCTTCATAACTAGGAATGAATAGAGCAAACTATATGAAACCCAAACAGGAAATACTTTCAAACTAACTTACTTACAGAAGTATTTAGTATATAACAAACAGAGGTTAACGCTTGAACTTTATTTCAATTAGTAAAAAACCTGCTGATAAGGGGAAGAGGGAATGAGATGGAATGGAGACCCAATCGTGCAGACAAGACGCCGATCTACAAACAAATTGCTGACTATATAGAACGGGGGATTTCTTCAGGAGAGTTTTCTTCAGATAGTATGTTACCTTCGGAACGTACTTTGGCGAAAGAGTTGCAAGTGAACCGCAGTACGATAGTAGCAGCATATGAGGAACTAAAATCACTTGGGGTAGTAGAGCGAAAAAAAGGAAGTGGAACGCGTGTAAACACAGATATATGGGGGATATCGTGTAAACGTATTCCAAATTGGGGTAGGTATGTAGAAGATGGTTCATTTCTCCCGAATTTGCCATTGGTTCAACAAATTCGAGCGGAAACGCAAAAGGATGATTTGATTAATTTGGCTAGTGGTGAATTGTCACCAGACTTGTTTCCAACTGATCAGTTTCGTACAATTCTCTCAGAACAAACATTTATAGGAAATTTAGGCTATGATCATCCACAAGGAAATGAAATGTTAAGGAAAACAATTTCTTCACATGTTGATAAATATAAAAACATAGATGTTAATCCGCGTTCTATTTTAATTACATCAGGAGCTCAACAAGCGCTTAACCTTATCGTTCAATGCTTGCTTAAGCCGGGAGATGCGATTGCGATTGAAGATCCATCTTATTGTTTTTCGCTTCCAATGTTTAAATCTGCTGGGCTAAAAATATTTCATTTACCAGTGGATCAACATGGCATGAATCCAGATGATTTGATAGATTTACACAGAAAGCACCGAATTCGAATGGTATTTCTAAATCCAGATTATCAAAATCCAACTGGAACGATCCTTTCATTGTCTCGTCGTAAAAAGATTTTGGGATTGTCATCTGAATTTGGTATACCAATTGTGGAAGATGATCCTTATAGCTTAACTTCTTTCAATGGAGAAGTAAATCAAACTTTAAAATCCATGGATACGAATGGAAATGTTCTATATATTAGTTCATTATCGAAAATCGTAGCATCTGGATTGCGAATTGGGTGGATTATTGGCCCCCCTCGGGTCATTGAACGTTTAGCAGATGCAAAGCAGCAAGTAGATTTTGGACATAGTGTCTTTCCTCAATGGGTGGCAAATCAATTTTTAGAATCAGAAAATTTTCATGCACATATCTCTATGCTTCGTAAACAACTCAAACAGAGAAGGAATCAATTAATTACAAGTCTTGGTGAACTCTTAGGTGATCGAGTTGATTTTCTTGTTCCAGAGGGTGGAATTCATTTATGGTGTAAAGTGCAGGAGTCAGTTCATGAATATGATTTATTAGGAAGAGCTATACAAAATGGTGTAGCTTTTCTTCCAGGAAGTGTTTTGGGATCAAAAAAAAATTATGTACGCTTTACTTTTGGAAGAGAGAATACAAACCATATTGAAGTAGGGATTACAAGATTTGCGGAGACTCTAAACAGCATCCGATGAAAATATGAGTCATGTAATAACAGGAATTTAGCATGTAACGGAGGTGATAAAATATGACGACCTGGTTTATAGTTATGTTATTTCTTTTCGGTGGCCTAAAAATATTAGTGTCGAGCCTTCCAACCTCTGTTGTGGAATCTTTTATCAGTAGATTTGAATTGCATCCACAACTTAATGGTGAGGCTGTCACCGTAACAATTGACGGCAACCGATTAGAAGGTGCAGATAAACTTCAAATTATTGATTACTTTAACGAAGCAATATTTTTAGAGAAATATTATTTTCCGCCACAGCACGATGGAATTCCATTGGTGATTGAGACAAAGAGAGGCAAATATGATGTTAGGTTTTCGATTTACAGTTTCGATGATCACGTTGATGTAATTAAACAATATAAGAAGAAAGTAATTGCGTATAGCCTACGTTCAAAAACACTTCAAAACCGTTCTATGTTAGTAGTGGGAGATGTAGTTTAACGGATTGTCAAAGGGACAGTCTAAAATCCATTACAAAGACGAATCATAAAGAGAAGGAGCAATTGGAATGAGTTGCTCCTTTTTGAAATGCAACTTAGTATAACGATATTATTCGTATCTTAAACCATTAGAAAGTCGTTCAATAGTTTCCCAGTCATTAACGATAATTTGTTTGTGTTCTTTGCGAATTGTATCCGTTTCACTTAATTTTTCAATGACACGATTTAAGTGCCGAGTGGTAGTGCCGATGAGCGAGGCGATTTCATGATGATCTGTAGTGCGAATTTCTCTTCCGAATAGGTTGGAAGTATTCTTTATTGTACATAAATAGCTAGCAAAACGTGTTTCTACTGAAGCTAGTAAATTGATACGTGAAGCAGTGGTACATGTTTGGAGTTTGTAGGTCACATGGTGTAAAAGCTCTTGTAAAAAAGCAACGTCATGTAAAAGTGTATTTTGAACATAATGTTTATGAATAACAATAAAATCTGTTTCTTCCTCGGTACTTACATGGGATTGGATATCTACATTTTGAATGAGTTCAATATCACCTATGATGGAAACGGCAGAACAAAATCGAAGTAGCAATGCTTTTCCTGTAATAACGCTCGTAGTTATTTTCGTACGCCCGGACATTTGAATATATAAGCCGTCAATCGATTCTCCCTCGCGTAGTACGACTTCTCTTGCATTGTACCTTTGAATTTGAAATGGATGATGGAGATTAGTAAACAGTTTTTGTACATGCTCGTTCTTTAAATAAGTTGCTAGTAATAACTCGTCTTCAATTTTTTTCATAATTATTCCCCTTTTTCGGACATCTGTCCTGTTCATTATATAAGAACTCTTTTACATTAAAAAGAAAGGAGAAAGGGGCGATGTATATGAATTTTATTTTTGATATTGATGGTACAATTTGTTTCAAAGGAAAACCACTAACAGAAAGTATAGTGCAAGCATTAGATGTTTGTCATGCTAGAGGGCATGAAGTTGTATTTGCATCTGCTAGGCCAATTAGAGATTTACTACCTGTGCTACCAAGTCATATGCATCACTATTCAATGATTGGTGGAAACGGAGCATTTGTTGCAAAAGAAGGAAAAATTATTGAAGTCATGTCATTTCATGCTCAGATAATGAATGAGCTTCGTTCTTTAATTGATACATATCAACTTAATTATTTAATTGATAGTCATTGGGATTATTCCTATACAGGTAGCGAAAACCATCCGATTTATTGCAATATAGATCCTCATCAATTAGCTATGAATGTATCAATTGACTGTATTAAAGAAATGGTGAAGGTTGTGCTATTTCCTGATGGTGATAAAGAAAGAGTAGTACAAACACTTAATGACCTTCCCATTCAAATGTATGAACATCAAGAAGAGGGGATTATTGATATAAGTCCATTAGGTGTTCATAAATGGAAGGGATTGCAAAGACTAGGAATAGAAGAAGGGACGTTCATTGCGTTTGGGAACGATGCAAATGATGTATCAATGTTTTTACATGCAAAAGAGGGAATTTGTATTGGTGAGCATAGGATGCTACGATCTGTTGCAACGATGAACTTACATAGCGACGAACAATGTATTATGAACAAAATTATTGAGTTATCGGAGATATATGCATAATTTTGAACTGTAAATATACAAGAAGGTGTGTACATGCTGAGGGATACAAAAGGTTAGGAGTGAAGGGATTAAATATTAGATTTTTTAAGTAATTAGCACCTCGAGAAAGGGAAAAGAGGTGCTAATTACTATTTTTTATTTCGCATTAACGGGCGGCAAGCCCCACACCTCAAGATTCAGAGAGAAACAAGGAAGGTAGGTGGGGGAACAACTGCCCGTAAAAGCCCGATTGGTGAGGGTTGATAATCAATGGGGGATGAAGAAAACCCACTGATTAAAGTTTCACTTTATGAAGAAGGATTAGGCTTAAAACGGATAGGTGAGTTTCATAATCACGAAGGATATGATGGAGTTATGTTTGGATTACCTGATGCAGAATATCATTTAGAGTTTACAAGGGCATATAAACGGCAGTCCATGTTCAGCTCCAACACAACTGTACGAATTCGAATTCAAGAAAAGTTAAACTACCTGTCCCTTAAAGAATATAGGGAACAAGTAGTTTAGGTGTTTTGATGTGTGTCCTATTTTCAAGGTTTACTTCAAAATACTATGCTTTTTGTTGTATAGGTTTGTAATTCGTTGATTGAAAAGAAAGGTTACAATAAAATGAATGGACTTAAAGAAAAATAGGAAGTAATCTTTTGAGCAGAAAATCCAGATGAAATACGCAGATTACTAATCTGATTATGTTTTGAAACGAAGTGAACTTGTTAGGATTTCCTATCGAACTGTTTTCTGAAACGTGCGCTTTTTAAAAGAATAAATCATCTATATCGGGATGAGTATATCTAATTTTTGATAATCAATATGCATGTTATTTAGGTAGTTTATTGTGTATTATTGATGAGTGTTTTTAACGGGGACAGACGGAAATAAAACATACGTCATCTAAATCAACTTCTACGATTTTATTAGCAACTTTTATTTGTATTTTAGCTGGGGGTCTTAAATCATCATCAATATCTTCTTCCTGAACATCAATTAATATCCCTTGTATAGGTTCTTCCTCATGTTGCAGTCGAATTGTAATTTTCTTTCCAATAAAGCCTTGTAAGTAAAGTGATAAAGAAATACCAAAGAAAGTATTAATTAAAAGGGGATTTGCTGCTACTGTTTTTCCAAAATGTAATATTAAATTTTGCCGAATTGGTGGAGTAAAGTTAAATGGTAAAGGTTGAGGTATAGGATTTTGATTACAATCTCGTTTCAATAAACAAAGTTGTAGATATGGAATCAGTACTTTTCCTTTTTTTTCGTTTGTTAACTCAATGAAATCTTTCCCTGCATTTGTTAAAGTTCCTATTAGTTTTTCCTGTGTAGTGTCACATGCAATAGTTGCTTGTACTTTTAAACCACGAAGTGTTAAAAGAAAAAGCTGTAAAGCTCTTGTGTTTTCTGGATCTCTTGGATTTGAAATAACATGGAGTAAGTTATTTGCTTCTTCAATGCACTCTTGTAATTGATTTAATTCTTCTTGTGGAAGTGAACTGTTAGGAGAAGGGAAGGCTGGTGGGGCATCCGGAAAGCAAGTAGATAATGGAGGACAGGGAGTGGTATTAAAATAAGTTGGAATCCAAATTGGGTTTGGGTTGTCCTTTTTCATTATTTGAAGGCTCCTTTCGTTTCATAAAATATGACTAGTATAATAAATGCGGTTTTCATACTTTCTGTGCCATCATTCATCCCGTTGTATACGAAAAAAAGGCTATCACCTACTCTTTACAAGTGGGATAGCCTGCTAAGTTAAACTCCTGGGATTTGCTGAATGTTTGGAATTTCAAATTTTCCATCTTCAATAAAGAACACTTCAATCTCGTCAATGTGTATACGAGCCGTCATATTATCAAATTCATTAATATGAGTTGCTTCAATTTTAATAAAGGCGTAATCTCCGTTTACTTCAACAATGGTACCGATAATCATAAAAGGAAATTGTGCAATAAGAATGAAAACCCGAGAACCGATGCGGTTATCAAATTCTTGTGTAACATTAGCACGGCGTAATTCATTAATTAAAGGATTGTTAACTGAACTTCTACACATCGGAGGAAGCGGCTTTTTCTCTTTAAGTTGATCTTGATTTTCCATTTTTTACACCACCTTTATTATCATGGAATTGGAAAGCGAGTATTAGGGTCAAAGGGTAAGAAGAAGGCGATCATTTCAATTGCAAAATTGAGAGGTGTAGGAAATTGGAAAAATGGTGCATTATTCATTTTAATGATGACAGGATAAAGTGTAATGAAACCATCTGTTACTCTTACAATTTTTCCAGTGAAAATAGGACGGAATGTTTGCCCTAAAATATTTAACTGATCAGAACGTGTAGTTAATAAGATGTTTTTTCCTAATAAATCGACAAATACTTGGTTTTCAGGTAGAGTGGCTGTATTTTCTAAAGGGATTTTTTTGCTTGGTGAACAACCTTCTGTTTCAGGTGGTCGTTTTTTATGTTGTTGCTTGGAAGTGTTTTTTGACATACGTATAGCGTGAAATCTCATGGTATGTACCAAGAGAAAATACGCATATACCCCCTTTCATTATGGATTTTTACTACCAATCTATTATTATGCAGGAGTTTATACTTTTATTTTGGGGAAAGAAAAAATTTCCTTTTTTTATTTTTGATATGTGTCCTTTTCATTCTCTTTTTCATAAGCTAAGAAGAGAATGAGTCAAAGGAGAGGTTGTCTTTTGTGGTCGGATAAACCAAATAGTAGGGGATCACGCCCTTTATTAAATATTCCTGGATCAGTAAAAAAGAAAGAAAGTTTAGAAGATAAAACCCGGAAAATGAAACAACGTAAAATAGAAGCAGAACAAAGAATAGAAAAGAAAGAAGAAGTGGAGCAAAAAATAGAAGTAGAACAAAGAGTAGAAGAGAAACAAGAAGTAGAGAAAAAAATAGAAATAGAACAAAGAATAGAAAAGAAACAAGAAGTGAAGCAAAAAATCGAAGCAGAACAAAAAACAGAAGTTCCTATAGTTCAAGACGAACAAGTGAGCAAGTTGATAGGTAATAGAGATCCTTTATGTAAAGAGTTGGTCCCATTGAATGTTAATGGTTTAAAGGATAGATTAAATTTCCGTCTTTTAAAAAATATTGGCAATAGAATAGAAGTAACAATACGTTGTGATGAGAATGATGAAAAGGTTATTGTTGGAAAGATTCAAGAAGTGGGAACAGATTTTATCGGCGTATTACAAGAACCAAAAGTGATAGTGACAATACTATGGGAAAATATAAGAGAAATTCGTTTTAAAGATGGAGATGTAATTGTGATTGATCAACCTGATGCAGAAGAAGTGATTTAGAGTGTATTTGATACAGAGAATATGAAGGCTATCCTTAAAAAAGCAGGGATAGCCTATTTTTTATGGATTTCGTAAAGGAGGGAGTTTGCTATTATTCTTTTTTAGTACCCGAAGTATGCCCCACATACCAAGTTCAATATCCCAGCGAATGTTACCCGAGCGGTACATATAATCCCCAGGTCTCCCGTTTAGGCCACCAGCTCCATGTGCAATGACGAAATTTGATCTGGAACCGACGCTATTTTCTCCTTGGACAGCGGTAAAGGTTGAGTATAAATTATTCTCATTTCGGAGCCATGAATGACCGTGTATTGTAAAAACATGTGCTCGTGGTTTGTCAGCAGGAAAAGTATAACGAAAGATAATTGGATCATTTACATGTGCTAAAAAGATCGGTGTAGCAGGATCTCCGTGAATTTTTGTACTAAATACTTTTGAAACATCTCGATTTTTCTTTAAGCGATGAATGATGCGCTCTGAGCGGTAGTTAAAGCCGCGAGATCCTTGATCTTCTGGATCTTCTAATTCTTCTTCTGGTTCTATAAAAATTGGTTCAGGATCAATAATAAGGTTACCATTTTTATCTACGAGGCGAACACCATCATGCATCAATAAAGCGAACTCACGAAATTCTGGGAAAAGTGGATGTGAAATAACTGCTTGATTACCAGCTCGAATTGGTGTGCGTTTCATAGGGTCGAGATGAAGAGCTCCTGCTTGTTCTGTAATTAGCATGCCAAAAGCTCCATGGTGCCGATGGCTACGTAAATCAGCCATACCCCAAAGATTACAAGTACCGATGTTACGATCAATAAACCAACGATACGTAATACTTTCCCCAGGTGCAACGGTTTGATCAGGATTAAATCCAACTGTTGCCCCATCTGAACCTAGAACGTCATATGCGACCATTTGTGCATGAAGAGATATTCGTCTGGATGGTGTGAAGATAACATCTTCATCAGGCACTTCTGGATAACCATGAAGTTCTCCTTCATTATGAAATAGCTCTGTTAATTGGTTGTGAAGTGTAACTTCTACACATTCACCGGTATTTGCACGTAATATAAGTGGTTCGGGGTTTATTTTTCCGCTTTGTATGTTTTCAACATCTTCTTTTAAAGCGAAAATAATACCAAATGGATCATTATCACCAGCTTTGTTATATTTAATTTTTGTTTGAAATGCAACAACTTCAAATTTTCGAACCGGTGCATTCGGTGAACAAGGCTTACCAGGATCTGTTGCTGGTGGTGGATTCTCTCCAGTAGGTTTTGGCAAAGGCTTAGTTCTTTTTGGTGGCTGTGGTCGATCAGGAAGAGGGAATAAATGAGAAACCCGTTCTTTAAATGTGCGTAATATTCCCCAAGCGCCGAGCCAAATATCATCAATTCCACCGAAATGATATAGCATATCAAAATCGCCATCGCCTTCAATAGCAAATTCAGCTGTAAAAGCTTCTGAAATGCCAATGATTTGCTGCTGAGTAAATTCTGATTCTAAATCAGGACGATTTCTGTGCCAACGTTGTCTGTGTAAGTTAAAGCTATGAGATTCTTCATGAGCACCTTGGATTATACGAAGACGTACTGGATCCCCGTTATAAGTTTGTAATAATGGAGTGACAGGGTCTCCGTGAAGAAAAGAGCTAAAAACAAAAGCTGGATCAGTATCAGGATTTACTAACCGATCTGAGAACGGCTCATTCCGGTAATTAATTGCCATGACACCAGGATCGGCATCAGAACCTGAAAAACCTGGTGGATTAAGCGGTTTACCTCGACGATCAAATAGAAGCGAAAAATCATGAACAAATAAGGAAAATTCACGGAAATCAGGAATGAGTGGATTTGTAATGATTGCTTGTGTACCTGATGGTATTATTTCTCCTGTACGAGGATCGAGAAATTGAGACCCTTTTGGTTCAATACAGACTCCACCAAATAACCCGTGTTGCTGATGCGAATTTGCAAATAGATGGTCATGAAAGAAAACAGCTTTTAATTCTGCATCTGCAAACCATTGGAATTGGATTGTTTCGCCCCGTAAAGCGCTGCTATCATAATTCCAACCAACGTTAGCAGCATCAGAAACGAGGGGGTCAAATTTTACGAAATGTACGTGAGTACCTGCTTCGTATGTTCGTTCTACAAGTTGAAACGCATTTCCACCTAATGTTTCTGGAAATTTATTTGTAAAGTTAATACGAATACACTCACCGGCATTCGCACGAATGACAAGGGGTTCTGGTTTTTTACGGCCGGATAACACAGCTTCTTCATCTTCTTCTAATACATATATACGGCCTTCGGGATCATTCCATCCTTCTTTGTTATAGATAATGGGAACTTGAATGCCGACAATATTAAAAACTCGTTCTACTTTCGTACCTTCTGGACAAGGATTCACAAATACTGCACCAGGACGAGCGTTTGGATCAAATTGATTAATTTCAAGCTTAGTTGACTCGCGGCCTCCTACAATTCCAAGTGGTGGTCGAGGCGCTTTACAACCAAACACACCAGGAATAAAGTTTGGGAACCCTGGTTTTTCTTTTGTCGGTGCAGGTGGTATTGGCCGATCAGGAAGCGGCTGTAATGCTGCGATTGGTACACCGTTTGGATAAAATTGGCTACCGTCTTGTAATGTATTAAAAATACGGTTTAGTCCCCACATTCCCTCGCCAAAATGAGGATAAAGATGACAATGAATAATAACATCACCAAATGCCCCTTGTAAACTTCCCGCGCCGTATAAAGGTGAAACAGTAAATGTACTCTGCGGACCGAATGACAATGAGTCAATTAACATAGAATTGACATTATTACGTTCAAATAGCCATTGATGAACATGGTAATGAAAGACATGGGTTTCTTTTACTCCGCCATGAATAACTCGAATTTTAAGAGGGTCTCCTACGTAAGCTCGTAAAATAGGGGTGGCTGGATCGCCGAATACCCAGGAATCATGATGAACTTCTTCGCCCTCACAGTCAGGACATACAATACCCTCTTGAATAAGGCGAACGCGATTTCGCATCGGTTCAGACCGGTAATTAATAGAGTGTGTTTCGCCATTTTGTAATGTATGAGGATCAATTGATTTGGCTCCAGTTAAATCTTTTACTTCCATTTCATCGTGGAAAAAACATGCGAATTCCCGAAAGGAAGGCAAAAGTGGATTATGAATATCTGCATAAACTCCGCTGTTAATAGGTAAGCCTGTTATCGGATCTGTCCATGTAGATCCTTTTGGTTGTGCAATTAATGCTCCAAATAAACCATGTACGTTACTTCCTTCTTCGCTGGAAAGAGGATTACCTAAATCAGAAAAAAGATGGATTTCTTCTCGAATGATTTCCCAAGTATAAATTCGTTTTTGTCCAGGCGGAACAGTAGTATCTTTGTTATTTCCTACAAATGCGCCATCAGAAGTCTGTACATCATACTCCGCTAACTGAATATGCATGGAAGTACTAAAAGGTAATTGGTTTTCAAAGGTTATTTTCACGGTGTCTCCAACATTTGCACGAATAACGAGTGGTTGCACCAGATCTACCGTTGAAAAGGGATTTTCGTCTACGAGCTTTTTTATTTTACTGACATTTTCTTTTAAAACATATATCTTGCCTTCAGGATCGTGATCGCCAAAGTTATTAATAACAATACGAATCGGAATGGCCACTACATGATACTCCCTCAGCATTATATCAAGCCCCCTCCAATTTAAAAAGGATCGCACTCTATCTCAAATATAAAAAATAATATGAAAAAATATTCATACTTCACCGGAAAATTTTATAAAAAAAGGTAATTATAAAATCCTATCCATTCATGAATTATAATATTACATAATAAAATACTTAATTGAAAACAGAGCGAAAGAGAGCTGTTTTTTTTCTGCTTGATAAACATGTGTAGATGTATTAAACAAAGGAGAATGGTTAGTAATTGAATCGTGAAAAATGCTGCTCCAGATGTATTTAAATTCATATAAATAAACAAATTATAGGTGAATAAAATCGCTGCTAAAATACAAGCATATAGATGAAATTTAAAAAGAAGAGACTGAATAAATAGTTGCTTTTGAAAAACAGTTATAAATAAGTAACCACCTCCCAAAATAGTAACAATATATAAATAGATATTTTCAAAAACTATTGTAAAAAGAGATGGAAATATAGTTAGGGTATAGGCTGTCATACTTTTAACAAACAGAATAAAAATTACCCATATAATACAAACTACATTTGAGCGGGAAAGAAAGAAAAAGCCCATGAAAGCTAGTGAAAGTAAGAGAATCCAGGCAACTCCATATAATATATCTATAGGTATTGCTACTATTTTTTCATTCATATTGAAATCAATTGTACTAATGGATTGGATGATGAGTAAAAGTAATGTCGCGAGCAAAAAAAATAATTGGAACATAAAAAGATTAGTTTGATAACGTTTGAAATTTATAGAATTAGTCGATTTAAGCAAACTTCCCCATATAATCCATCCAATTAACGCAATGATACTAACATACTGAAATACACTCATGAAATAAAGAAGCATAATCCAAGTGTTGTTTGAGACGGTTGCGAAAATATTTCCGCAAAATTGAGAATCATACTTAAGTTGAAAGAGGGAAAGAAACGAAAAGATGGATCGTTTCGCTGTGTCTTTTGACAGCGTATCGATTGTAAATATGTAAGAGTCACGAATCACTTCCCCAGTATGCAATGGTATATAATAAATAACGGTATATATCCCGCTTGTTAATGGGGGTAATTGTATAGATAAAGTTGTTTCGTTATTCGAAAATTCAATCGGACCTTTAACCATGTTCGTTCCTTTTTCATCAAAAATTTGAATAGTAGCTTTTTCTTTATTGATTTGAGCTGAAAAAGTCATTGAAAGATTTGATGGAGCATTTGTCAGTTTCTGATTAGGCCCAGGGTCCGTTTGTATAGTGTTTGTTTCTGCAAAAACGGGTTTTGTTTGCAAAAAAAGACAGATAAAACTAAATAAGATGAGTATACGTTTCCATCTAAGAAGTTTGCGCATAACTGAATCGCTCCTCCACTAAAAATTCGTTAATTTCGAACGGAAAAGCGTAGCAAAATGAAAGATAAAAATACAACTACGGTTGTGCAAATAATTAAGAAAGCGGGCTGTGTTGAGTGTAAACCAAGCATCGGTCCCATGAGTCCAGACATAATACCACTTGCGACGCCTGTTAGCAGTGTTTGATAATCAACTAATGCTCCAAACACAATGCCAACAGCAACAGCAATTATCGTTGTGACAATTGTAATTACTCCTTCATCTAAAGGGAATTGTGATCCGAGAACGGTACCGACAGCTAAACCAATAGCAGTACTAGATAACATTGCAATATTCATACCTAAATGATAGCCTATGAGATGCCGAGATTTGTATAAATGGAAGTATGAAATAGTTGCGATAAAAAAGTAGCTAAATAAAATAATTGCACTTAAAAAATTCATTTGTGTTTTCACCTCCATACTAAACTATGAGTTACCATCATAAAATATTTATGATGAATGAAGAAAAAGGAGGTTTGTATGGAGGAGAAGGGCATAACAAAGGTTCATACTGAGGATCGTCTTGTTTTGGACTATAAGGAACAAAAAGGAGAAGGATATATATCTCCAGCTAGTGCTTTGCCGACTCATGAATTAAAGATGCTCCAAGAATACATGCATGGTGTTAATTTAAAAGTGCTAGGTGAATGCTTACCAGAGCGAAAACAAGTGATGATGCTAATGAAGTTTTTTAAGCATAAACGTTATCAACGCGTGGAAGTTTTTTCGAATCGGGGTGGGAGTAGCTTACATACAGTAGCGAAAGTAAATGAAATTGGCCGAGATTTTGTTGTGCTTACAACATTAATGGAGCGTATTTTTATCCCGTATACAGCGATTCAAAACGCGAATATTCCTTATGCAATACCGAATGTTTCTACATCTCATCAGCACTTAATATATGATGAAACTCTCCGGAAAAAATTGATGCTACAGTTCGGGAAAACCGTAGCAGAACAAGTAAATTTAAAACAACAATTTTTTGAAGAGGCTTTTATGAATCATTTGCAATTATGGGAAGGGATGTATATAAAACTATACGATCAAAAAGAGGTTTATACAGGACGAATTACAAAAGTTACGAATGAATATGTATATTTAAAGAAACGTAGCAATACACAAGTGATACGAATAAAAGATATTACTTATATGAATATCGTGCGCATTTTTACAATGTTTTCAAGCCTTGTAAGAAGAACAAAGAGAATGCTTCATCAATTAAGTAAAAAAATAAAAAATCTCATCGTAACACGATAGGAGATTTCGTCATCTTTGTTTTCGTAAGATGATGACTTTATGCTTTATAAACACTTTGTGATAAACAAGGTGTTTTTTTGTTTTAAAAAATGGTGAATTTATAATATGTAAAACCATTGAGGCATTTTTGAAAAGTATGGTGTAGAAGTGGACAGTGTTTTATTCGAAAATTAAGCAACTATGTTTTACACTATTCTAAATTCGAATGATGAAAAGGATGTTCGGCTTATTTCCTTATTGTAACTGTAAGAAAGAGAGAAATCTCTTTTTTTATGCAGATATACTCTTTTTTATCAGTTAAGAAATGCTTTGTAAATTGATAATATATAGTTCCTAAAACATTTTAGGAAATTTGTTTTTAGGTTCGTCGAACACCGTTGCTTATCATTGAAGCCATCTATAAATCTTCCATATAAGGAACATGAAGAGCATATATCCGAAGAAAGAATAAGAATGATACCATTTCCCGCTATGATTGAATAACCCTAAGCTTTCAGCAATTTGTTCAGATATGCTTGCGCAAACTCCAATCAAAATGATAAACAGAATTCTTAAAAATGCAGATAACGTTTTTGTAATCTGTAAAAAGAGAGCAGTAAAGGCTGGAAGTATTAAGAATGTAAAAGCGATATTGATTGTAAATATATTGGGGAATGGTCTTACTGGAAAGTTGTACATTTGTTTGCTCACAAATAGGAAGTCTAAATATGTTCCGATGAAACAAGAAAGGATCATCGTGATTACAAACGGTAGATGATTACTCTTCTGTTTCTTCTTCTCTGAGAAGAATATTTTTTTTCGCAAGAATTGCAAGTTCAATTTTTTCAAGTGTTTTGCAATAGTCATCCTGAATCTGTCCATTTATATTGTCTCCCTTATTAATTAAATAGTCTATGATACGCCAGTCTTCAAACCAGTCGCCTTTTTCAGCTGCCTCATGTTTTAAATCCTTCCATGCATATATTAACTGAGGGCTATATAAGCGATTCGCGCCTTTTCTAAGCTGACAGTTTTTTGTTCTGCGTTTATAAAATTCTCGGGAAAATGCCTCATTTACATCAGAAAATAAATGAGGCCAGTAGTCTTTTCGTGAAGCAGTATGTGGATGATCATGAATCCAACTTATTGTTTTTGATAAGATGCTTTCATCTCGAAATAACAATGAGTACAAACGTTTACCGAGTAAAATTCGTTCATGCAATGAGGTGAAATGTGTCATAGTATTGCCCAATAGTAACGTTTTTTGTTTAGTCTCATCTTCATAGAATGGAAAAAGGATATGATTGAATCGGAAAAAGTCAAACAGTTTAAATCCCACACTATTTAGCACAGTCTTTTTAAAGTATGTATTTTGAATCACCCTTTTTTCCAAATAATTTTGTTCATTAATAATCGTTGCGATTGCTAGCGTGTATTGATTGCCCGTTCTCCAAAAATGATTCCACATTGTTTCCATAAACGTTGATACATTGAGGTGTGGTAGAAGGTGAAAGAGATTTTTATATCTTTTGACGCTTTGCTCATATAATAAAAATTGCGGATACACATCTTGGAAGATTAACCAGTTTCCTCGTTCTAAGAAAGAGAAGAAAGTAAGTTGATCTTTTTCTGACAATAGCCTTGTATATAAATCTCCTTTTAAATCTGTCATATTCCAGCCACCGTTACGTGATACTATATGGCCAAGGAGTGCCCACTGTATTTCAGGGTACCAAAAGTAAAACTGATAATAAGCACGTGTTCTCGTTACATTATTTTTGTTAAGTTGTTTTGTTCGCTCTTTAATTTCATGAATTAGCATTTTTTCTTCTTTCGTTAACTTACATGTTTTAATAGGAATTTGTTTGAGTTTGCTTTTTTTCTTTAACTCATTTTTTACATCTAAAAGAGAAAGCGGGATTAATTTGGAAGATCCGTTCCATTTTCTTTTTCGATCGTTTTCATACATTGTGTTTCCTCCCGTTAACATGAATTTCAAAAAATAGTTTAATAGAACGGTTATCATCATTTTATTACGCACATTTTGAATAAATGTGAACTGTTTTTTTAGGTCATAAACAGTGTAATGTTTTTTACGATAAGCCCGATTAAACTTTTGTACTACTGCATCTTCATACGAATGAGGGATTTAATAAATGTTGGACTTCTTTATATTAGTAGTTAAGGATGTAATGTGGCTTTATAGGGAGGGAAATGTATGAAGAATTGGGTTCAACTTAGAATTGCACGCCCGACAGATAAATTTGAAGAAGTTATCGTATTTTATGAAGAAGGATTAGGTTTAAAACGGATAGGTGAGTTTCATAATCATGAAGGGTATGATGGAGTTATGTTTGGATTACCTGATGCAGAATACCATCTAGAGTTTACAAGACATGTGGATGGCAGTCCATGCCCAGCTCCAACAAAAGATAATCTACTTGTATTTTATATGACTCAGAGAGCCGAAATTGAAAAAGTAGCTAACAGGTTACATACAATGGGGCACCATGAAGTTGAGCCAGAAAATCCATACTGGAAAGAAAAAGGGATTACAATAGAAGATCCTGATGGATGGAGAATTGTACTTATGCATAAAGAGAAATAAAAGTAGTATATTCATAAAAAAAGAGTCTGTTTTGATGATAATCTCTTCAAAATAGACTCCGATATTTTTTGTAAACGAAGATTTATATGTTTATAAATTTGCGCTAACCTGGTCTTTCTTTTTCCTCTCTAAATTATTTAAAAACATTTGAAATGCTTTAAATGATTGCTGAAATATTGGACTTTGGATAAAAGTATATAAGAATGTCACGATAAAAACAGGACCTCCTAGAATATATCCAATTACTAACACAATACTTTCCACAATGATTCTAGCACGACTTACAGATAATCCAGTTTTATCCGAGATGGCAAGCATAAATCCATCTCGTGGTCCTGCACCAATTCCCGCAGCAACGTACATACCGCCTCCAATCCCTGTAATTATAATTCCAGCCAGTAAAATAAGAAGATTTATCCACAAATAATGAGTGGCTTGAGGAAGAACGTTCAGTCGTAAGAAAAAGTCCATAATAGGACCGATTAGTAGTGCATTTAAGAATGTCCCTACGTTTATGTACCTTGGATCTACTACTAAAGAAACAAGAACGAGAAATAAACCGCATATTACACTCCATGTACCAATTGTCCATCCGAATCGTTGAAATAATGCCATATTTAGAACTTCCCATGGATGCAAACCAAGGAATTTAACCTTCACCGCAATAGCGTTACCGAGTCCAAAGAAAGTTAGTCCTAAGAAAAAAAGAAAATACCGAAAGAGTGTGAGCCCCATTTTGAATCCCCCTAGTATTGTATATAATTATGTATGTTACATATTAAAATTCAATTATACAAATATTTTGTCTTTTTTATGAAAATAAATAACTTCAGTTTTTATGTGTGTTTAATAATCAAAAAAAGGAACTATTTTTATCCCGCATTAACAGGCAGTAATACTCCCATCTCAAAATTCGGCGAAAGCAAAGAAGTTAGGTGAGAGATAAACTGCCCGTAAAAGCCCGGTTGGTGAGGGTTAATAATCAGTGGGGGATGGAGAACCCCCCCCCACTGATTAAAGTTTCACTTTATTCTTATGGGCTGTTACTATTTTAAGAAGAATACATAGATTTTTATGCTTTAACTAAGGAAGAGCATGCATTTTTATGTGGACAAAATACGAAATGTAACAGAAAAAACGATATGGTTACAGTTAAAAACTTTAAAAAATTTCACCATGAGGATTATAATAAAGAGAGATTCATGAAAAAGGAGTGAAATGATTTGAAACAAGAGCTTATAGAAAGATTTACAAGATATGTGAAGATAGATACACAATCAAATGAAGAAAGTCATACAGTGCCATCAACACCGGGACAAATTGAATTTGGGAAATTATTAGTTGAAGAATTAAAACAAATTGGTTTGACAGAAGTAACGATGGATGAAAATGGATATGTCATGGCAACACTTCCTGCAAATACGGATAAAGATGTTCCTGTAATTGGATTTTTAGCTCACTTAGATACAGCAACTGATTTTACAGGGAAGAATGTGAAACCACAAATTCATGAGAATTTTGATGGTAAGGCAATTACGTTGAATAAAGAATTAAATGTAATTTTAACGCCAGAGTTATTTCCAGAATTACAATCATATAAAGGTCATACTTTAATTACAACTGATGGAACAACACTTCTTGGTGCAGATGATAAAGCAGGTCTTACAGAAATTATGACTGCTATGAATTATTTATTACATAACCCACAAATTAAACACGGGAAGATTAGAGTAGCATTTACGCCTGATGAAGAAATCGGTCGTGGACCATCTCATTTTGATGTGAAAGCTTTTGGAGCGTCTTTTGCTTACACAATGGACGGAGGTCCACTTGGGGGACTAGAGTATGAGAGTTTCAATGCTGCAAGTGCAAAGCTTACTTTTAAAGGAAATAATACGCATCCTGGAACAGCAAAAAATAAAATGCTCAATGCAAGTAAATTAGCGATGGAATTTCATGGGCAATTACCAGGAGAAGAAGCGCCAGAATATACAGAGGGATATGAAGGATTCTATCATCTTATTTCTATAAATGGTGATGTTGAGCAAAGTAAAGCACATTACATTATTCGAGATTTTGATCGTGAAAATTTTGGAGCCCGTAAAGATAAGATCAAAAGTATTACAAAGCAAATGCAAGAAAAGTATGGTGAAGAAAATATAATTCTTGAGATGAATGATCAGTATTACAATATGCTTGAGAAAATTGAACCGGTCAGGGAAATTGTTGATATTGCATATGAGGCGATGAAAAACCTAGATATTGAACCAAACATTCAACCAATCCGTGGAGGAACGGATGGATCTCAATTATCATATATGGGCTTGCCAACGCCAAACATTTTTACTGGTGGAGAAAACTATCACGGTAAATTTGAATACGTTTCTGTAGATAATATGGAAAAGGCTGTTCAGGTTATTATAGAAATAGCACGATTATTTGAAGAGCAATCATAAAAAAGAAATCCAGGTAGTGAAAAAATGCTGCCTGGATTTCTTTTCGTTGAATTTTAAAATTTTACTTTGTCAGTGATATACTTATTTATAAGTATATTAGGTATTTTCGCTTTCGCACCATATAATTCTTGCATCGATTTTTCATACATAATTTATATGTGAAAGGGGCATAAATGTTATGAATAAGGATGAATTTCTCGGATATATAGGCACGTATACAAAAGGAAATAGTAAAGGGATTTATAGATTTGTGCTTGATATAAAAGCAGGGACGATTAAGGATATAAAAGTAGTAGCGAATATAGGAAGCCCTACTTATTTATCTATTAGTCACGATAATCAGTACCTTTATTCCGTTGTAAGAAAAGATCAATCAGGGGGAGTTGCCGCTTTTTCAATTAACAGTGAAACAAAAAATCTTGACATAATAAATATGCAAATTTCAGATGGGCCATCACCTTGTCACCTGAGTATAAAGCAAGAAGATATTGCAGTAGTTATGGCTAATTATCATAAAGGAACAATTGAATCCTATATAATAAATAAAGAACAGGGAAGTATAAATCCTGTAACATCAATTGTTCAACATAGCGGTTCTGGTCCGAATAAAGAGCGACAAGAAAAGCCGCATGCTCATTATGCAGGTTTTACGCCGGATCAGAAATATGTGGTAGCGATTGATTTAGGAATAGATAAATTGATTACATATAAAGAAAGTGACGGGAAACTAACAGAGGTTCATAGCTTATCTGTCAATCTAGGAAGTGGACCAAGGCATCTTGCGTTTCATCCAAGTGGAAAATATGCTTACGTAATGACTGAGCTTAGTTCTGAAGTTATTGTTTTAACATACGATGAACAAAATGGTAGCTTTGAAGTCATACAGTATATCTCTACATTGCCTAAAAAATATAGTGAAAGTAATTCTGGAAGTGCGATTCATATTACTTCTGATGGACGCTTTGTGTACGCAGCAAACAGAGGACATAATAGTATTTCTATCTTTCGTGTGAATCAGGACTCGGGGAAGCTTACTTTTGTTGAAACTGTATCGACAGAAGGGGATTGGCCACGAGATTTTGCTTTAGACCCAACTGAAAAATTCGTTGTTGTTTCAAATGAAAAATCTAGTAACCTTGTTTTATTTTTAAGAAATAAATCTACAGGAAAATTAACACTTTTACAATCGGATGTAATTGTGCCAGACCCAGTATGTATAAAGTTTTTACATGATTGATTAGAGCTAGTTTATAATATGAATAATAGATAGGTTTTACCTATTGAAATGAAACCTATCTATTATTGTGCTTAAGAATTTAATATAGGACTCGCCATAAATAAAAAGTCGCATAGGATTCCCAATCTTTCCATGCTGAAGCGTACTCTCTTATTTCTTTTTTTGATGGCTTATTCTCTGATCCTGTTAAAAGTTTAATCACATTATGCAGGCCAACATCATCAATTGGAAAAGCAGAAGGGCATCTTAAACAACGCATTAAAACATAATTTGCTGTCCATGGTCCGATACCACGTATGTCAGTTAAGGTTTTTTCAGCATTTTTTAGGTCGATTTGTATGAATGCTTCTTTATTTAGGCTACCTGTTGTAATGAGTTTTGCGACGTCAATAAGGTATTCGCATTTCCTCGTAGTCATTTTTAATTTTGTTAGATCCTCTACTGTTAGGTTTGCAATGACCTCTGGTGATGGGAATATCCAATATTTTCGTCCATCCCACTCTATATATTCACCGAATGATTCAACAAATCGCCTTTTTAACGTATAGGCAAATGTGAGATTAATTTGTTGACCGAGAATACCCCAGCATAGCGCCTCAAATAAATCAGGAATTCCCATATTGCGTAGTCCATAATATTCTTTGATTGGTTTAGAAAGAAGTACATCGTTTTTTGCTATAGCGTAAAATGGAGTTAAATCCGTATCTAAATCGAACCATTCTCTTACATATCTCGCTACTGTAGCACGAACCCATTTTTTTAAAGGAGCTCTATCTCCTAAAAAGCGGATATGGATGTTTCCTTCAGCATCTATGCTTGTCTCGATTAAAGGATTTACTCCTTCAATCGGAACAACTCTATAAATTTTGTTATTTTCAATGTGGAACATACATTCATTTTTGGAACGTGAAAGATAGTGCAAATTCTGTTTAAAGCTAAATTCTTTCGGAACAATTAATTTTATGTTTTCACCATAATCTTTCCAGGCTCCATATGGAAGACCAGAACAACAATTTTTACAAGGGTGGTAACCAGTTCGTTCAGCTTCTTTTCTAGATTTTAATTCTATATTGTTTTTTGTAGAGCGTTTTTGTTTACAATAAGGAAAACAGTAGATTTTCGTTGTTTTTTCACCTATAAAATATGGAGCATCCCATTCAAAAGGACTTCCAGTATTCTTCATTTGCAACCTCCTCCAGTATTTCTAGTGCTTTTTTTCTAGTGTCAATAATTCTCTTTTCATTTCTAAACCACCTCTAAACCCAGTTAACTTTCCATTCTTTCCAATTACACGGTGACAAGGGATTGTAATTAATAGAGGATTTGCACCAATCGCGGTACCAACAGCACGTACTGATTTTGGTTTTTGAATAAGCTTTGCAATATCTGAGTAGGAATAGGTTTTCCCATACGGAATTTCACGTAATGCATTCCAAACAGTTAATTGGAAAGGAGTTCCGTGAACATCAACAGGACATGTAAATACTTCACGTTGATTTTTTAGGTATTCTACTAGTTCTTGAACATATGGCTGTAGCTTTAGGGGATCTTGGACTAAAGTATGTTTCGGAAAATGTTTTTTCGTCCAAGTTGTTAATTCTTCAAAAGTTTGATTTTGAGATCCTATAAAGCATAATCCTGTTGATGTTGCGGCAATATACATATGCCAATTTTCATGAACAAATAGCGTCCAATATATAATTTGATTTGTTTTAGATTTCATACTATTGTACCTCGTTTATATGATTCATTTTTCGATATTCAGTAGGGGTATACCCCGTTTTTCTTTTAAACAATGTTGCAAAATGTGCAGTGTTGGGTATACCGACAGCAAACCCGATTTCCATAATTGTTTGATTTGTATCTGTAAGATATTGCATTGCTTTAGTGATCCTTATTTGTTGTATATATTCTAGTGGAGTGATACCTTTCATTCTCTTAAAAGTACGCTGTAAATGATAGGGACTGCCGTGACACATATCGGCAAGTATTTCGAGAGTTAATGGTTGGCGATAATTGTTATCAATGTACTTTATAATTTGTGTTACCCAATCTTCATCAGGTAACTTTAGTCCATTTGGTTTACAACGTTTGCATGGACGAAATTTTTCGGATAATGCTTGCTGTGCATTGAGAAAAATGCGGACATTGTTTTTGTTAGGTGTTCTAGATTTACATGATGGGCGGCAAAAAATACCTGTTGTTTTTACAGCGTAAAAAAACTTGTCATCATAAGAAGAATCGTTGTGTATAATTGCTTGCCAGCGTTCATCCGTCAAATTATTTACACTTGTTTCTAATCGTAATCTCTCATTTTGCATGGAATCACCTCCGAAATTAGTATACCCTGAAACAAGTACGTATGTACGTATTTATGAATGTAAGAGCAAGATTACAAAGATGAAAAATGATAGTCTTTTTATCATTTTAACCGAGAAGACCCCTTCTTCTAAATGGAGTGAAGGTGGGGGAGTTCAATATGTGTTAGCATGTAAGTAGAAAATAAAAATATGGGACAAGTATTGTATAATGCTATGACATCAAGAGGAGGAACAAAAAGTGAAATTTATTTCGTGGAATGTAAATGGCTTACGAGCGGTTATTGCAAAAGGCGGTTTCATAGAATACTTAGAAGAAACGGATGCGGATATTTTTTGTTTACAGGAAATTAAATTGCAGAGTGGGCAAATCAATCTAAATCCTAAGGGGTACCATGTGTATTGGAATTATGCTGTGAAAAAAGGTTATTCAGGAACTGCTATTTTTACAAAAAAAGAACCACTTTCTGTTACATATGGTTTAGGAATTGAAGAGCATGATCAAGAAGGAAGATTAATCACATTAGAATTTGAAAAATTTTATATGCTAACGCTCTATACACCGAATGCTAAACGGGGGTTAGAACGTTTAGATTATCGAATGAAATGGGAGGATGCCTTCTTATCTTATATTAAGCAATTAGATAAACAAAAGCCTGTTATTTTTTGTGGTGATCTGAATGTGGCACATAAAGAAATCGATTTAAAAAATCCAAAAACAAATCGAAAAAACCCAGGATTTTCTGATCAGGAAAGAGAAAAATTTACTCGGATTTTAGATGAAGGATTTATCGATACATATCGTTATTTATACCCCGATCAAGAAGGGGCTTATTCATGGTGGTCATATCGTATGAATGCAAGAGCGAAAAACATTGGTTGGCGTTTGGATTATTTCGTCGTCTCTGAAAGATTAAAAAATCAAATTGTTGATGCGAAAATTAATAGTGAGGTAATGGGATCAGATCATTGCCCTGTGGAATTGAATATGGAATTTTAGAAAAATAAAGAAGTCGTATTTATCTTGGATGAAGGATAGATACGACTTTTTTATTTATTTTGTTAAAATTTTTCAAATCATTCTTGAAATAATTGACTTATAAATATATAATTAGTAACGATAATCATTATCATTTGATGGGGGTAGCAGATAATTTGGTATTAGGGGAAGTGAAGTGAATGGGCTTTAATTTCAAATAAATGTATTGTAAGGGGATACATAAAAAGTTTAGTTCAATAAACTACTATATTTAAATATTGCAAATTTGGAGAGGAGCATTTATAGACATGAATAAGAAGTTATTTACACTAGGGATGGTTACAGTATTAAGCGTAGGTCTTGCAGCATGTAACAGTGCAGATAAAAGTTCAGGAGAACAAAAACAAGAATCAAAAGCAACTGAGACAAAGAAGGATGAAAAACAAAAAATCACATATTTAGGAAAAGAATATACAGTTCCTGCAAAAGTATCAAAAATTGTAACTGCTAGCTTAGAATCTATGGAAGATGCAGCTGTGCTTGGTATTAAGCCAGTAGGAGCAATTACAGTAGGTGGAAAATTACCTGGGTATTTAGCAAAAGATTTAGAAGGTGCAAAATCTATTGGTGAGAAAATGCAACCGAATTTTGAAACATTACTTCAATTAAAACCAGATGTAATTACATCTAGTTCGAAATTCCCGCCAGAGGCAGCTGAGAAATTCACGAAGGTAGCTCCAACATTCCCAGTTTCACATATTTCTACAAATTGGGAAGATAACTTAAAGTTAATGGGCGAACTATCTGGTAAAAAAGATAAAGCTGAAAAAATTATTAAGGATTATAAGAATGATGCTGCAAAAGCAAAAGAAGAAATTGGAGATAAATTAAAAGATAAAAAGGTTCTTGTAGTAAGACTAAGAGCTAGTAACTTGTATCTATATCCAGAAGGAGTATACTTCAATCCTGTTATTTATAAAGATTTAGGATTAACTGTTCCAGAGCAAATTAAAACTGTAAAAGCACAAGAAGCAATCTCTTTAGAAAAATTAGCTGAAATCAATCCAGATTATGTCTTCTTGCAATTTGAAGCAAGTGAGAATAAAGATAAACCACAAGTATTGGAAGAGTTACAAAGCAATCCGATTTGGCAAAGTATGGCAGCTGCAAAAAATAAAAAAGTATTTGTAAATGCTGTTGATCCAATGGCACAAGGTGGTACTGCTTGGAGTAAAACAGCCTTCTTAAAAGAAGCGGTGAAAAATTTATCTAAATAAGTAAGGTGCGTTGAATGATATGCGGAAAATAAATTCAGTACCAATAATAATTTTATGTTTAGCCCCCATATTGATATTACTGACGATTATGCTATCTATTTTATATGGGGCAAAAAATATTGATTTTGAAACAGCTTGGAATGCACTGTTTCATTTTGACTCAGGGAATGTAAATCATAATATTATTATTACTTCTCGTTTACCGAGAGTAGTTGGAGCTCTATTAGTCGGAGCATTTCTAGCCATATCAGGAGCACTTATGCAGGGGATGACAAGAAACTATCTTGCATCCCCTTCTATTATGGGTGTGACAGATGGCTCTGCATTTGTAATTACAATTTGTATGGTATTTCTTCCGGGAATGTCTTCAGTAGGTATGATTTTATGTTCTATGCTTGGATCAGCATTAGGAGCCGGAATTGTTTTTGGTTTTGGTTCATTACTTCGAAATGGATTATCACCAGTCAGGTTGGCGATTATAGGAACTGTTATAGGTACATTTTTAAGTAGTATTTCAGCTGCCATTGCTTCCTATTTTCAAGTTTCGCAAAATATTAGTCTTTGGTATAACGCAAAATTACATCAAGTGGATCCGAATATACTAAAGTTAGCCATTCCTTTTGGTTTAGTGGGTGTTATTCTGGCGCTTCTTATCTCAAAATCTATTACGATTCTTTCGTTAGGAGAAGAGGTTTCTATTAATTTAGGACAACGTACAAAGCTTGTAAAAGCTACTGCAATTATAGCTGTTGTATTTTTAACTGGGACTGCGGTTGCATTAGTTGGGAAAATTGGTTTTGTAGGACTAATTATTCCTCATATTACTCGCTTTTTAATTGGGGTAGATTATAAATGGATTGTACCGTGTGCTGGTGTAATTGGCGGGGTTTTTTTAGCTTTATGTGATGTATTAAGTAGATTTGTAAATTATCCATTTGAAACACCAATAGGAGTCGTTACGTCATTAATTGGAATTCCTTTCTTCCTTTACTTAATTAGAACAAGAGGAGGAGAGAAGCATGCTTAGAGGCTCACTGCAACGTTATGTAATGACAATGAGTATTATCATTTTTTTAATTTTGAGTGCAATTTATATTAGTTTAACAAATGGCACGTTTGATATTACGATTACAGATGTATTTCGAACAATCTTTCGAATTGATCCAGTGCCTGAACATGATTTAGTTATATTTGATTTCAGGCTTCCGAGAATAATAATTGCAGGGTTAGTAGGATTAGGTCTTGGAATTGCAGGTGCTGTTATTCAAGGGGTTACAAGAAACGGTTTAGCTGATCCTGGTATTTTAGGAATTAATGCAGGAGCGGGAACTGCAATCGTTATCTTTATGTTTTTCTTCCAAGGACAAATAAAAAGCACAGATTGGATTTCAATCATGATGATGCCGTTGTTTGGCTTAGTCGGCGGGCTAGGAGCTGCTATATTAATTTATATGTTTTCTTGGCGAAATGGAAGATTAGATTCGCAACGTCTTTTGCTAACAGGGATTGCGATAGGTTCAGGATTTGGAGCATTTTCTATGTATGTATCATTGAAAATGAAAGCAACTGACTTTGAAATGGCCGCTGTTTGGGTTTCGGGAAGTATATATAATGCAAACTGGAAATATATTATTGCGATGTTGCCGTGGCTTATTATCTTAATTCCAATTATCAAAAGAAAAGCGTATCTGCTCGACTTATTTCAATTGGAAGAGACGAGTATCACAAGTTTAGGAGTTTCGGTAGAAAGAGAAAAATCTATTTTATTATTAAGTAGTATTGGATTAGTGAGCGCTTGTGTTTCTGTTTCAGGAAGTATTGGATTTATTGGGCTAATGGCGCCGCATATTGCGAAACGTCTAGTTGGTATTCAGCATAAGCATGTAATTCCTGTATGCGGAGCAATTGGAATGCTACTTGTGATTGCTTCGGATTTTATAGCGAAAACAATTTTTACACCTGTGGAGTTGCCAGTTGGAATTGTCATTTCAATTGTTGGTGTACCATATTTCTTATATTTGCTATACAAAGCGAAGGCGTAAAAGGAGTGATAGGAAGTGAGTGTTCTAAGTGCAAAGGATTTAGAAACAAGCTACGAAAAATTCACGGTATTTCGTGATTTGAATGTAGAGATACAAGAAGGTAAAGTAACGACGATTATTGGACCGAATGGGTGCGGGAAATCTACATTATTAAAAACAATGGGACGGATTTTAAAGCAAAAAAGTGGAAAAGTGTATTTGCAAGGACAAGATTTAAATACGATTTCTACAAAACAAATCGCAAAGCAGCTAGCTTTACTTCCGCAAAATCCAATTGCTCCAGGGGAACTGAAGGTAGAAGAGTTGATTTCTTACGGGCGATATCCACACCGTAATAATGTAAATAAAATATCATCTAAAGACAAAGAAATTATTGAATGGGCGATGGATATTACAAAAACGACAGCTTTTCGCAAACGCCAAATTGCAAATTTATCGGGTGGACAAAGACAAAAAGTATGGTTAGCCATGGCGTTAGCGCAAGAAACGGAAGTATTATTATTAGATGAGCCAACTACATATCTTGATATGTCCCATCAATTAGAAGTACTGCAAATCGTTGAACGATTAAACAGAGACCATAAATGTACGGTTGTTATGGTTTTACATGATATTAATCATGCAGCACGATTTTCAGATGAGATTATCGCAATGAAAGAAGGAAAAATCATTACAAGCGGGAGCCCGGTAGATATTATTACAAATGAAGTATTAAAAAGTGTGTTTCATATTGATGCACGCGTCATGATAGATCCGTATAATGGGTCTCCTGTATGTTTTGGTTATGACAGTGTATTCCAAGAAGAAAATACGGAAATATATGTAACTAGTTAAAATGATAAAAGGAGGGGAGAATGCCATGAATACGAATATTGAAAAAAAAGATGTTACCATTTCAGGTGCAGAGCAATGGAAGGTGCATTCGAAAACAGAGAATCGTGAATATCAAATTTATATTTCGATGCCAAAGCAACCTGCTCCAGACTCTGGATATCCCGTTATATATGTATTGGATGGAAATGCATTTTTCCAAACGTTTCAAGAGGCTATTAAAATTCAATCGGTAAGAGCAGAAAAAACAGGAGTTGCACCATCTATTATTGTTGGTATTGGTTATCCGATAGAAGGAACCTTTGCAGCTTCTGAAAGATGCTATGACTTTACTCCTTCCTCACCTTCAGGTGATGCACCACCAAAACCTGATGGAAAACCGTGGCCTAAGTCAGGAGGGGCAAGTGAGTTTTTAGAATTTATTCAAAATGAATTGAAGCCGCAAGTTGAAAAGAATTTTGAGATTGATAAAGAAAGACAAACAATATTTGGGCATTCACTTGGTGGATTATTTGCTTTACATGTATTGTTTACAAATATAAATGCTTTTCAAAATTATTTCATCAGTAGCCCGTCGATTTGGTGGAACAACCAGTCTGTCCTTGATAAGGAAGCAGTGTTTATAAATGAACTGAATAGAGCGAACTCTGAAGTTGGAGTCTTTCTTACGGTGGGAGGACTAGAAAGAGAACATATGGTTCGAGATGCCAATGCATTATCAGAGCGTTTGTTGAAGTTACAACATAATAAGCTTCGATTTGTATTTTATGAAGCTGAAGGAGAGAACCATGCATCGGTGGTACCAACAACTTTGAGTAGAGCGCTAAGGTTTATAAGTAACGGATGCTAGAATAACCAAGAAAGGGATTTGAAAATTAACTGTACCCTATAGACGAGACATTTGAAATAGTCTACTTTATAGGGTCTTTTTTGTTTGATAGGATAGGCAAATTATATATTTGGCTAAATAGTTGTGAATAAAAATTAGCGTCTAGTCTTTAACTAGTAGTTAGGGATATTTTATAGTAATGGTAAAATGTAGTACAATACATATATTGTTTATTCGCATCTGAGAGGAGAGGGTAATATTGGAAAGAATACCATTATTAAATAATCCTGAGAAAAATATATTAATAAGAGTTATTATGAGCAGTATGATCGCGCTGCTATTAATAGTTTGTCTTTTTTTATCTTTGAGGATGTTTGGCTTAGAGGGAGCTAAAATTTATATGAATCAAAAGCTGCCTCTAGCTATTAGTTACGTTCTTTTGTGGGGGGGAGCAATATATTTAACACTCTCTTACAAAGGAATAGGTGAAAGAAGGAAGCTAAAGTCACTAGTTTATGTATTTGCGGTATTATTCATATTAGCAAATACAATGAGTGTATTTCTAATGTATATGCAGAATGAACTAAATGTATTCAAGACAGTGGATTGGCTGTATGGACATGTGGCACATTTTATGTTTAGTTTTGTGCTCATTTATATCATGTATATTTTGACGTATGCTTTGAGTGGCAGTGTATTTTTTAGTAGTGTTTTCACAAGTATTTTATTTCTTGTATTTTCTACTATTAACTATTTAAAAATTTTCTTTAGAGGAGATCCATTTTATCCATCTGATTTTACCCAAATTGCTCATTTGCAATCTGTAATACCAATGGTAATGGATTCTATTCATACAAAGTCTATATGGATAAGTATATTAGGAATAGTATGTAGTATTTTGCTTATCATGTATCTTTGCAAGTACATTAAACCCATAAAAATCCATTTGGTAATAAGAATGATTATCAGTATCAGTTCTATATGGATTTTCTATATATATGCGAATTATTCTGATAGCTTTGTAGGAAAATGGTTTCAAAAATGGGATGTAAATTTTGTCTTGTGGGACCAATGGGCCAATTACACTGAAAATGGTACGATTTTAGGATTTATTAGTAATTTAGATACAACAGTTGCTAAAGAGCCTGATGAATATACAAAAGACAATGTCATCAAAATTGCAAATAAAATAAAGAACAATTATAAGCACAATGTTGCGAGTGAGAAACAAGTGGACAAGCCAAATGTTATTCTTATAATGAGTGAGTCATTTTGGGACCCAACGAAATTAACAAATCTTACTTTTAGTGAAGATCCCCTGCCAAATCTTCATCATTATATAGGTGAGTTCCCAGCAGGACAAACGATTTCACCAACATTCGGTGGTAATACTGCAAATACCGAATTTGAAGCATTAACGAGTTATTCTATGAGTTTTTTAAATCCAGGATCTATACCGTATCAGCAAGCGATTCCGAAAAAGAAGGAAATACCATCTATTGTTAGTGAGTTGAAAAAAAATGGTTATCATGCGACAGCAATTCATGCATTTGGCCGAAATTTCTTTAAGCGTGATTACGTATACAGCATATTAGGATTTAATAAATTTAATGCATATGATACGATGAAGCATAAGGAACAAGATGGAGAAGGGTATGTTAGTGATGTATCTATGAGTAAGGAAATTATGGATGAGTTAAAAGCTGAGAAGGAACCTACTTTTATTCATGCTGTGACGATGCAAAATCATTTTCCATTTTCTCCAGGAAGATATGAAGAAACGAGAACAAAGATTGAAGGATTAAATGAAGAGTCGAAGGCGCAATTAGAAGAATACACAGAAGGCTTGAGACGATCAGATGAAGCACTTCAATATTTAATCGAAGAAATCAATGCTTTATCAGAACCGACTTTGCTGGTGTTCTTTGGAGACCATCTACCAGCATTAGGAGTAAATAAATCGATTTATAAAGAGGCTGGATATATAAATGCGGAGAAAACGGTACAGGAAAGATTGGCTATGTCAGAAACTCAATTGCTAGTTTATGCGAATTTTCCATTGCAAAATGATGATTTAGGAATGGTGAGTCCGATTTATTTTTCAAATATGGTATTTGATTATATAGGAATCAATAAGTCGCCATTCTATCAATTTTTATCCAAATTGCAAGAGGAAATCCCTGTGTTAAAAGATGATTTAAAAGTGAATCGGGATGGAGAAAAGATAAATTTAAATGCAGAGCAAAAAGAAATGTTAAAGCAGTATCAATTAATTCAATATGATTTATTAATTGGAAAACAATATAGTAAAGATATATTATTTTCATAATTGGAATGTCAAAAAGACTGTGGAGAAATTTCTCTCCACATCTTTTTTGTCTGAGGTCCTTGTGATTTGTTAACACTGATAAAAAGTAATGAACAGATATGAGATAAGTTATGAGCCGATACTTATACGGGGTATCATCTCATAGATATTTAATGCTATAATTGGTGTACTCGTGGAGGCAGTATGTTTATATATGGACGAAGATCAACATTAAGAAGGTGATAAAATGAAGCATAATGAAAATGAAGCAGCTACTACCCATAGGTCGGATAAAGAAAAAGAACAAATCATGAATCGGTTAAAGAGAATTGAAGGGCAAGTACGCGGTATCCAAAACATGATTGAAAATGACCGCTATTGTGTGGATATTTTAGTGCAAATTTCAGCTATTAATGCTGCGATGAAGAAGGTTGGTTTAGGAATACTTAAAAATCATACAAATCATTGTGTGTCTAATGCTATTAAAGATGGTAATGGAGACGAAGCAATTGAAGAGTTAATGACAGTGTTTGAACGATTCTCAAAAGCGTAATGAAACAAGCTAGTGATTTAACTGGCTTGCCCGCATTAACGGAATGAAAAAACAGCCTTCTCATAAGCGAGAAGGCTACTTTTTTATTATTTTACTGCTTCTTTTAGTTCTTTACCAGCTTTAAATGCAGGTACTTTTGAAGCTGCGATTTGCATTTCTTCACCTGTTTGTGGGTTACGGCCTGTACGAGCAGCTCTTTCACGAACTTCGAATGTACCGAATCCGATAAGTTGTACTTTTTCACCAGCAGCTAAAGTGTTTGTGATAGACTCTACTACAGATTGTACAACTACAGTAGCTTCTTTTTGAGAAATTTCAGCTGTTTGTGCTACATTTTTAATTAATTCTGTTTTATTCATTTCTTCACCTCATATGTAAATAATGCTATTTAAGTTGTTATTATAACGTATAAAAGAGAAGAGAACAAGTGTACTGTGAGTTTTCTATTAAATTCTTTTTGTTAAGCAGTTACAGATTTTTTCTTTAATTCAGTTGTTTTATTTTTTGAGTGTCCTTGTTTGTTATAAGCTAAGAAGTATGGTAAAGCTACAAATAGCATACCACCGACTAAGTTTCCAAAGAAGACGACAATAAAATTCGGTAAGTATTCCATCCAAGTTAGATGCCCTGCAAAGATGGCGGCTGGAATCACAAACATATTGGCAACAACATGTTGAAAGCCAATTGCAACAAAGGTCATAACAGGGAACCAAATGCCAATGACTTTTCCAGTGAATTCTTTACTACTCATACTTAACCAAACCGCTAAGCAAACGAGCCAGTTACACCCAATAGCAGAGACAAATGCTTGTAATGGTGTATCATGGAGTTTTGCTTGAGCGATAGATACGGTTTTTGCTAAAAATTGTCCTTCTGTTAATCCAACGATGTGGCCGAAAAAATAAGCCACAAATATAGCACCAACAAAATTACTAATTGTCACAATTAGTAAATTTTTTAATACCTTAGAGAAAGAAATCTTTTTTGAAAACCAAGCAATTGATACGGTCATCATATTACCGGTCACTAGTTCACCACCGGCAAGGATAACTAGGATTAGACCGATAGGGAAAACAGCTGCTCCTAGAAAACTAGTAAAAGATCCCCAAGATTTTGGCATTGTTCCAATAACGTGAATATCAAGTAAGTAACCTAACGCGATGAAAGCGCCGCCAAAAAAACCTAGAATTAACATGGGTAATAGTGGTAAAAGTGCTTTTTTTTGACCTGAACTTGCGGCCAATTCAGTAACTTCTTGTGGTGTATAGACAGACATAAATACTCCCTCCATATTTTGATAAATTACTTCATTTCCATTCATGAGTTTTTCCGCCTCATTGATAGTTAATTTGATAAATCCGTGGGAATAAGCAAAGCCCGTCGATTAAGGGTTTTCTTTTCTCAGAACGTTAAGATGATATTTTTTCGGAATATACATAAAAAACACCAAAAATGAGACTCATCTTGGTAAGTAAAAGTAGGGATTACTTAGAGTTGTTCTGTAGAATCTTTCATCAACAATGAAATATGAATAAAAAGTACACACATTGCATATTGTGTCGATAAATTTATGTTACATAATTTTAATAATTTTGTCAATTGATGGTAAAAAACTTCAGGTGAAATAGAAGGTAGTATACTCAAAAAATGAAAGGCATACGGTTTAATGTTTATATGTGAGTAATTATAAGAGATTTGTTTTTTCTATAAAATAATAAAATTGACTATTATACGAACCTAGACCAGTGATAAAAAATATACATAAGGTATAGCATATGAGTTTTTAAAACTCTAAAATTTTTATAAAGAGGAGAATGTAAAATATGAGTGAAAAATGTCCAATTAACGTACCATGTCAAGTTCCAGGCCAAACTCAAATTCCA